>NZ_JAMYLH010000015.1:0-159132 GCF_040317925.1 Mesorhizobium sp. M1348
CGGATCGCCTCTGTCGTTGTGGCGCTCCCATGCAGAACCTGGCCCATAGTGCATCCTTTGATTCGGACGACAATGATGAACCATCAAAGCCCGGGATCAAACATCTAGCTGAAAGTCGAGGCATGGCTGTGAGGGCCACTCGGGATAGGAGGGGATTATACGGTGGAGCGTATCTTCCAGTTTATTCGCTGAAGCGCATATTGAAATTTATCTTCCGAAGCGTATATCTCAGAGCTAGAGAGGTACGCTGTGGACCAAATCGCCCGAACGCCCAAGCAACTCGGAGTTGCCATCCGCCGGCAGCGCCGCAAACTCGGCCTGAATCAGACGACTGTCGGGGAGCGCACGATGCTGCGCCAAGCGACCATCTCGGCCGTCGAGAATGGTGCGCCCGGGACACAGCTCGGAACGCTTTGCGACATTCTCGCAGCGCTCGACCTTGAATTGGTTGTCCGCTCTCGGACCAGGGCAAAGTCGACCGAGATCGAGGACGTCTTCTGATGGCTCGTCCGCGGCGGCACCTCCCGCTCAATGTCTTCTTGAACAGCCGTCTCGTAGGGCGGCTGAATAGACAATCCAGCGGCGCGATCGATTTTCAGTATGATCCGTCCTGGCTTGCCTGGGAGCACGCGCTACCAGTCTCGCTGTCTCTGCCTCTACGCGAAGATCGCTATATCGGTGCACCGGTCGTTGCCGTCTTCGACAATCTTTTGCCCGACAGCATCCCGATTCGCCGCCGTATGGCGGAGCGTGTTCATGCTCAAGGGATAGATGCCTACGACTTGCTTGCCGTTGTCGGACGGGATTGTGTCGGCGCACTGCAATTCCTGCCGGATGATGTCGAGCCGGGCCCCGCCGGTATCGTCGACGGCAAACCCGTTGACGATACCGAGATTGCTCGTCTCCTCCGCGAACTGGCATCGGCCCCCCTCGGGCTGGGAGAGGATGAGGATTTCCGGATCTCGATCGCTGGCGCTCAGGAAAAGACTGCGCTCTTGTTCTGGAAAGGACGTTGGTACAAGCCGCTGGCGACGACTGCTACAACACACATCCTCAAGCCACAGATTGGACGCTTGCCAAACGGCATCGATCTTTCCTTCAGTGTTGAAAACGAATTTTTCTGCCTCAAGATGACAGCCGCCCTAGGGCTCCCGTGCGCCGTCGCCGCAATCGAGGAGTTCGAAGGCAATCGCGTGCTCGTAGTCGAACGTTTCGATCGCCGATGGACGAGTGACAACCGTCTCCTGCGCTTGCCCCAGGAAGACTGCTGCCAGGCTTTGTCTGTGCCTCCATCGCTGAAATACGAATCCGATGGCGGGCCTGGGGTTCCGGCTATCCTTGGTCTGATGAAGGGAAGCGACCAACCGGAGCTAGATCAAGCTGCGGTTCTGAAGGCCGTGGTCGCCTTTTGGCTTCTCGGCGCCACAGATGGGCATGCCAAGAATTTTAGCGTCTTTCTTTCTCCTGGCGGCCGGTTCCGCATGACGCCGTTATATGATGTGATCTCAGCGCAGACCAGCCTTGATGCGGGACAGATCAGGCGCAACAAGATGAAGTTGGCGACGGCTATAGGCGACGCACGCCACTACCTTATCGATAGCGTCATGCCGCGCCATTTCTTCCAGACCGCCGCCAAGGCAGGAATTGGTCCAAAACCCGTCACGGCGATCTTTGACGAGCTGCGCCAACAGGCGCTAACGGCAATTGAACTAGTTTCTGCATCACTCCCAAAGGGTTTCCCTTCGCAAGTCGCGGATGCCATTAGCAATGGGGTCAAAGCTCGCGTGCGCAGACTGGAAGAGGTGTGATGCTGAAGATCGAGGCACAACCAGACTGATAGCCATTGGGACGGTCCAATTGATCTTCCTTAGCAGCAGCAACGCCGCGCGGGATGTAATCAACCCAAGGACTTGCCAGCCTGTAACTTTCTAACCAGGCCAATCAGCTGATTCAGATCAGGGCGTGTGCAGTGACGCGTCCGCGGTCACGCGCTCGATGGCGCGCATCAGGCGCGCCGCGGCAGCCGGCTCGCCGAGATGCTCCAGCATCATCACCGCCGACCAGAACGTGCCGACCGGATTGGCGATGCCCTTGCGTGTGATGTCGAAGGCCGAGCCGTGGATCGGGTCGAGCATCGACGGAAACCGCCACTCAGGGTTGAGGTTCGCAGTCAGCGCGATGCCGATCGATCCGGCAAGTGCCGCCGAAATATCCGACAGGATATCGGCGTGAAGATTGGTCGCTACGATCGTGTCGAGCGAGCGCGGATTGAGCGTCATGCGCACCGTCATCGCGTCGACCAGCATTTTGTCCCGTGCGACATCCGGGAAATCGGCCGCGACCTCACGGGCGATGTCGTCCCAATGGCCGCAATCCTGTAGCTTCGCGTTGGTCCGGTCTCCCCTTGTGGCGCTAAACTCCGATGGACCACGTGGTCTTGGCAAACCGAATGTCGCCGTTACCGAAAATGTTCAATCAAACCGTTCAGCAGGAGCAGCAACGCCCCAGCGACAACAGCCGCGGCAGCATCGTCCAGCATGATGCCGGCCCCACCCCTTAGCTTGTCATGCATGATACGGATGGGCCAAGGCTTGACGACGTCGAAAAACCGGAAAGCTAGGAAGCCTGCTGCCCACCAGAGTGGGTCGAGCGGCAGCATGGAAAGTGTTACGGCGGCGCCGAAGGTCTCATCGATGACGACGATCTGCGGGTCCTCCGTCCCGGTACGAGCGATAACATGCGATGAGGCCCATATGCCGACGGCGAACAGGGCCGCATAGGCAAGCACGGTCAGCCAAGGCGATGCAGGTATCAGAGCCGCGGCAACAGCCACTCCAACCATTGCGCCGACCGTGCCCGGCCATATTGGAGATAATCCCGCGCCAAGAGAGGTCGCGAGCAGGTAGGCGAACTTGGGTGGAAATTTATGCATCAAGTTTCGGCCGGCTTCCCAAGAATGGCAAGCAATCATAGTCACATCGTTCGGGTGCGACCGCCAGACCGCCGGCCGATTTGCTCCGTCAGCTTGGCGAGCGCCTTAATCCGCCGGCCGCATTGCGGCGAGTTGAGAACGTTGCTGAGCCAGTTCTCCGTCTGCGTTGACCAAGTCGAACGGTAGCGACGGTGGAACAAACCCGCAAATTGCTGGTAAAGCTCGGTGAAACGACATCATCAGAGGAGCCGCCATGATCGCCGGTCTCATGAAAAGTCGCATCGACCCGCTATGGGAGCAGGCTGCCTCTCCGCTGATCGGGATCGGCATGACGCCGAACCAGGTTACGGCCAGCGGGCTCGTGCTCGTCGCTTTGTCCTCGGCGGCCTACCTCTACCACCATTCAAGTCTTGCCTTTGGCCTTTGCCTGGCGTTTGCCTTCACCTTCGACGCGCTGGACGGTGCGGTCGCCCGCCGGACAAATATGAGCACCAAGGCCGGTGGCTATTTCGACGCCGTCGTCGACCGTTATCAGGAATTGGCCGTCTTTGCGGCAATCGGCTGGGTCGCCGATCTGTGGACGATCGCAATGTTCGCGTTCGCCGGCGGGATCCTCACAAGTTACGCCAAGGCGCGGACGGCGCTGGAAATCCCTGTGGAAAACCACGGTTGGCCGGATTTCTTCGAGCGGATGGAACGTCTGGTGTTCATTTGCGTGCTGCTTGCCGCCGACGGAGTCGCGACCGCCATGGGCGCGGCTTCGCCCTGGATTCTGGCGGGCGGGTTCGCGCTTTACGCAGTGCTGGCCAACGCGACAGCGCTGCAACGGATCAGCCGCGCATTTGCGATGCTGAAACGAGCCGACGGGAAGCAGCCGTGAGACCGCTAGAACGTGAGCGTCGTATCGACCGCCGTGGCTTTTCCAACAAAGTCGCGTCAGCGCCAGCCCAAGCCAGGGGCGACATGGGTCAGGATCGCCTCGATAAGGTGGGCATTGTAGTCGACGCCGAGCTGGTTGGGGACAGTAACCAGCAGCGTATCGGCCTCGGCGATGGCTTCGTCCCCCTTTAGCTGCTCGATCAGCACGTCCGGCTCGGCGGCATAGGAGCGGCCGAACACGGCGCGTCTGTCTGCCTCGATGTAACCGAACTGATCTCCGCTCTGGTTGCCGCCGAAATAGGCGCGGTCGCGATCATCGATCAGCGCAAAAATGCTCCGGCTGACCGACACCCGCGGCTCGCGCGTGTGCCCGGCCGCCTTCCAGGCCTCACGAAAAGCCCGGATCTGTTCGGCCTGCTGGATGTGAAACGGCTTTCCGCCTTCGTCGAATTTGAGCGTGGAGCTCTGCAGGTTCATCCCCAGTTTCGCAGCCCATTCTGCGGTGGCGTTTGTGGCGGCGCCCCACCAGATGCGCTCGCGCAGGCCTTCCGAGTGAGGCTCGACGCGAAGCAGGCCGGGCGGGTTGGGAAACATCGGCCGCGGGTTGGGCTGCGCAAAGCCTTTGCCCAGCAACACTTCGAGCAGCACTCCGGTGTGTCTGCGGGCCATGTCGGCATCGCTCTCGCCCTCTTGCGGGGCGTAGCCGAAGTAGCGCCATCCCTCGATCACCTGCTCCGGCGAGCCGCGGCTGATGCCCAGCTGCAGACGCCCTCCGGCGATTAGATCGGCGGCGCCGGCGTCCTCGGCCATATAGAGCGGGTTCTCGTAACGCATGTCGATCACCGCCGTGCCGATCTCGATTCGGCTGGTCTTCGCCCCAACCGCTGCCAGCAGCGGGAAGGGAGAGGCGAGCTGGCGCGCGAAGTGATGCACGCGGAAATACGCGCCGTCCGCACCCAGCTCCTCGGCCGCGACGGCCAGCTCGACGGAGTGCAAAAGCGCATCGGATGCCGTCCGCGTTTGCGATTGCGGCGAGGGCGTCCAGTGCCCGAACGAGAGGAAACCAATCTTCTTCATGAAATAGCCAGCCTAGAGGGAAGACCGGAGGAGACTATGCTTCGCCGCAGAGCAAAGCACTTCAAAAAATTTGCCCTGACGGCAATCTTCAAAGCCGCTCCGGCCGATTTGGGAGAGGGGGCAGGGGATGAGTTTTGGCAATGCAGAAGGCCAATGTGCGACCGCAAAATGACAGATGGATACGGATCTAGCAGTTGAAATCCAGCACGACGGGTAATACCTTGGTGATTATTGGTATTACCGAGGTTCGAACATGACCACCAAAGTCACAGCCAAGGGACAGGTGACCATTCCAAAGCCGGTCCGCGAACTGCTTGGGATCGTCCCGGGCAGCAGAGTCGACTTCCGCCGCGCCGATGACGGCAACGTCGTGATTACGCGCACTGACAAGAAGCAGCCCGCGAGCCGCTTCGCGAAATTGCGCGGCCATGCCGGCAAGGGTCTCAGTACCGACGCGATCATGGCACTGACGCGTGGCGACGTGTGACGCTGGTCGACACCAACGTTCTGCTCGACCTTGTCACCAATGATCCGAACTGGGCGGATTGGTCGATCGCCCAGCTTGAGGCCCAAAGCCTGAATGGGCCGCTGTTGATCAACGATGCTGTCTACGCCGAGTTGGCCGTCCGATACGGGCGCATCGAGGATCTCGACGCTTTTCTTGACAAAGCTGGTCTCGAAATCGCTTCGATCCCACGGGCAGCACTGTTCCTCGCGGGAAAGGTCTTTATCCAATACAGGAGATCGGGCGGATTGCGCTCCGGCGTGCTGCCCGACTTTTTCATCGGCGCCCATGCCGTCGTCAATGGGCTGTCGCTGCTCACTCGCGATGTTGGTCGCTATCGTACCCATTTTCCATCACTCAAGCTGATCGCACCGAACTCGTGAATAGCCCGCCGAATAGGGTCCGCTAGGAAGGCGCCGCGAATGCGAGCACTATCGCGATGAGGATCAACAGCGGGCCCATCCATTTAAAATGGGTCCCAAAGTTGGTCCACCATGCCTGCTGTTGGCCGGGGCGAGCTTGAGAGGGGTCCGAGAAAAATCCGAAGCCGACGCCAGCCATCCACAGCCCGGCGCAGAACATTATGAACTCGTCGATGTAATCCGCGACCACGCTTCGAAACTTTCGAATTTATGCCGCCGCTACATGCGCCGAATTCGAGCCGATATAGTTACGGATCGTTTCGATGATCCGGTCCTGGTCGGCCTCGCTCAGATAGGGATGCATCGGGAGGCACAGGATGCGCTTCGGCAGCTCTTCCGAAACGGCAAGTCCGGTCGGCGTGCGCGGATAGTCGCGATAGGCAATCTGGCTGTGCAGCGGTTTCACATAGTAGATGACCGACGGAATGCCCTTTTCACCGAGATGTGCCTTGAGCCCGTCGCGTTTCGGCGTTTCGATGGCGTATTGCGCCCAGGCCGAGCGGCCGCCGCCCAGATTGCGCGCCGCCTTGACGATATCGCCGAGACCTTCGGCATAGCGATTGGCGACCGCTTGCCGCGCCACCATCTCGTCCTCGAGGATGGCCAGCTTCTCGATCAGGATCGCCGCCTGCAGCGTATCGAGCCGTGAATTGATGCCGACGCGGACATTGTCGTATTGCGTTTCGCCCTTGCCGTGAAAGGCGAACGAGCGCAGCTGTTCGGCCAGTGCATCGTCATTGGTGAACATCGCACCGCCATCGCCATAGCAGCCGAGCGGCTTTGCCGGATAGAAGCTGGTTGAGCCGACGGTGCCGAACGAGCCGCACATCTTGCCGTCAACCGAGCCGCCGGTCGCCTGCGCCGCATCCTCGATGACCATCAGGCCTTCGCGATCGGCGATGGCCATAATCGCCTCGTAATCGGCGGCGAGGCCGAACAGGTCGACGGGAATGATTGCCTTCGGCCTCAGCCGGCCCTCCGCCTTGATCATGGCGATTGCCGCCTCGAGGCTGGCGATGTCGATATTGTAGCTGTCGGCATCGACATCGACGAACACCGGTTCGGCCTTGGTCAGCGCCACCACTTCGGCCGTGGCGGCGAAGGTGAAGCTCGGCACGAACACCGCATCGCCCGGGCCGATGCCGGCGGCAAACAACGGCAGCAGCAGCGCATCGGTGCCGTTGGCGCAAGCGACCACATGCTTGGTGCCGATATAGGCGGCGAGCTTGTTTTCGAATTCGGTGACCTGAGGTCCGAGAATATAGCGGCCCTCGTCGACAACCCGGTCGATTGCCGCTTTCAGCCTGTCGCGGATGCGTTCGCGCTGCGCGCCAAGATCGATGAACTGCATGTCGGCCTCAAACGGTTTTAGCCAGATAACCGGCCGCTGGTAGCAGACTTGGCACGGCCGAGAAAGCCGCAGGGCAAAACCCTGAATTGCTCAAGTGTCGCAGCCTGTTACCTCTGATTTCCGATCTGCCCTCTTAAACGCGGGGAAATCCGGGCTTCGGCCGGCTCGATATGGGCTTTCACAGCCCCGCCCCGCCGGTCGGCGAAACATAAAGTGATCGCGGCAGGCAGGTCCGTGAGCGTGTTGCCAGCCGGTCAGGCGAGTTCATGCCGCCATGGCGGATTGGCGCCGGCCCGCGATACCGTCACCGCTGCGGCCTTGGCGCCGAGCGTCAGCGCCTTTTGGATGGCTTCTTCCGGCAGGCTGGCGATTGCCGTCTTCGACAGCAGGCCCTGCTCGTGCAAGGAGGCAAGGATGCCGGCATTGAACGTGTCGCCGGCGCCGACCGTATCGACCACCTCGACCTTGTCCGGCACGACCGTGACCCGGTGCTGGCTGCTGTAACCGACCGCGCCCTCGCTGCCATGGGTGACGACGATCAGCTTCGGACCGCGGTCCAGCCAGTTGCGGACCACGTCCTCATGCGAGCCGGCTTCGTCGAACCAGTTCAGATCCTCGTCCGACAGTTTCACAACGTCGGCCATCGCCATCATGTTTCGGATGCGCCTGAGGTGCTTGGCCTTGTCCGGAATGAAGTTTGGCCGGATGTTGGGGTCGAGCATCATCACGCGGCGCTCATGCTCGCGTCGCATGAACTCCTCATAGGCCGACCCGGCCGGCTCCGAGATCAGGCTAATGGCGCCGAACAGCATCGCCTCGATCTCGCTGCCGAGTTCCGGTAGGTCCTCGATGGTCAGCATGCGCCCGGCGGTGTTCTCGTCGTAGAAGGTGTAGGTCGCCTGGCCGTTGGTGAGGCGCACGAAGGCGAGCGTAGTCGGGCGCGGCGAGGTGTGCGCATAGGTGGAACTGACCTTGCTGGCTCCCAGCGCCTCCCTGAGCTGGCCCCCGAACAGATCCGACGACAGGCCGGAGAAGAAGCCGGCCGGCGCACCGAGCCGGCCAAGCGCAATAGCCGAGTTGAAGACGGCACCGCCGACATAGGGCGCAAAGGCCGGCTCGCCCTCCGTCGTGGTCCGCGGCAGCATATCGATCAGGGCTTCGCCGCAGCAGAGGATCATGAAGTCTTGCTTTCCGGCGGATAGATCACGCCCTTGCGGATGATGATGTTGGCATAAAGCCGCGGCTCACTCGTCGCGACGATCGCGTGCGCGACCTTGACCCGTGCATAGAAGTCGGCGCCGGCAAGCGCAACCACCTTGCGGCCCGGCGCACGCCTGGCGCAGATCGCTTCCATCTCGTGGTGAACCGGATCGGCGAGCAGCGGATCGCCTTTGGCCGAGGCGCGAAACAGCGCCTGCGGCACGGCGTCATCGACCGGCAACACGCTCAGTACCGCATCGAGCACGGGGACGAGATGATGACCGTCGGCGCGGATCAGCCGCTGTGCCTGCTGCTCGGCCGGGTAGTTGCCGTCGACCAGGGCGATCTCGTCGCCATGGCCCATGGCGCGCAATATCGCCAGAAGCTCCGGGCCGAGCAGCGCCGGGATGCCGATCAGCATGCTCAGAAGCTCCGGGAAATCGTGGTCGAGCCGATGAGGAAGCGCTCCGACAGCGGCAGGCTGGCGCCACCCAGCGCCCGCGCATGGATGCCGACGGTTCCCTCGCGAACGGCCGGCAGCCTCAGGCCTTCGCCGTCGATCCGGCCGATGGCCTGGATAACGGCATCGACAAGCCGCCTGCGCACGGCGAGCGGCATCCATCCGTCGATCACCGCGGCTTCGAAGTCAATGACGGAGGACGCCGAAACGATGGCATAGGCGAGCGCCTGCGAGGCGCTGGCGATCCAGTCGTCAAGCTCGGCGCCGATCTCACCCCAGTCCCCCGGTGATGTCCACAGATGCGAGGCTTCGATGCCGCGCGCGTTGAGCGCCTTTTCCAGCATGGCGATCGACGCCACGTCGATCAACTGCGTCGGCTTGCCGTCCGGCCCGGGCACCGGCATCGAGCCCAGCGCGCCGGCATTGCCCGTCGGGCCGCCAAACAACCGGCCGTTCAGCACGATGCCACCGCCGGCAAAGGCGCCGATATAGAAATAGACGAAATCGCGTGCCGCACCCGCCGCCTGGCCGAACACGAGCTCGGCGCCGCAGGCCGAGGTGGCGTCGTTCTGCAGATAGACTGGAAATTCGCATTGCGCCTGGATGTCGGCGCGGATGTCGCGGTGGCGCCATTCGTCCATGATTTCACGCGGCGCGCCGGCGGTGTCGGCCCAGTTCCACAACTCGAACGGCATGGCGATGCCAAGCCCGGCGATGCGTTTATCCTGCGCAGGGGTGAGTTCGCCGCGCATCTTCTTCATGCCGCTTGTGACGAATTCCACCGTCTCGCGCGGGGCAGGGTAGCGGTAGGAATGCTGCAGCATCGAGCGCACATTGCCGAGGAAATCAATCAGCACCAGCTCGGCGCTGCGGCGGCCGATCTTCAGGCCGATGAAATAGGCGCCGTCGGGATTGAGCGCCATGGGTATCGAGGGCTGGCCGATCTTGCCGCGCAACGGCGCCTGGCGGACGAGCAGATCGTCCTCCTCCAGCTCGCGCATGATGACTGACACTGTCTGCGCCGAAAGGCCGGTCATGCGTGCAATGTCGGATTTGGCCAGGCTGCCATGCTGTCGCACCAGCGACAGCACCAGCCGCTCATTGTGGTCCCGCATGCCACTTTGATTGGTGCCGCGGTGCAGACGGCTTTCGGCCGCATCGGGCGAGCCGTGCCTCGTAATGCCGGTCTCCACCCCTGTTCCTCCCGTCGTTTCCCCTCAATGCTTTTGGTCTAGAGTGAGTGAACAATCCAGCGTTGTCAATAATAAATAAGAGTGATTTAATTATTGACAGTGCTGGCGGACTGGTGTCTCTTGAGGTCGGCGCCGACACTGGGAGATTTCGTCGGACGCGCTGCAGATGCCGGTTGGCCGGCATCCTAAATGGTTCCATGGGAGGAAAATCGTGACCACGTCAAAACTGTTGAAATCCACCGTGTTTGCCGCGGCCGGACTGAGCCTGATGGCCTTTGCTTCGACGGCATCGGCCGCCGGGGTCGGCGCCTGCTTGATCACCAAGACCGACACCAATCCTTTCTTTGTCAAGATGAAGGAAGGTGCCGCCGCGAAAGCCAAGGAAATCGGTGTCGATCTGAAAGCCTATGCCGGCAAGGCGGAAGGTGACAATGAGGGCCAGGTTGCGGCGATCGAATCCTGCATCGCCGACGGCGCCAAGGGCATTTTGATCACCGCCACCGACACTGCGGCCATTGTGCCGGCGGTGAAGAAGGCGCGCGATGCAGGGGTGCTGGTGATCGCTCTCGACACGCAGCTCGAGCCTGCCAACGCCGCGGATGCGACGTTTGCGACCGATAATTTCAAGGCCGGCGAGCTTATCGGCTCCTGGGCAAAGGCTACCTTGGGCGACAAGGCCAAGGACGCGCACATCGCTTATATGGATCTGATCGCCAGCCAGCCCTCCGTCGACGTGCAGCGTGATCAGGGCTTCATGAAGGGCTTCGGCATCGACCTCGGCGATCCCAAGAAGATCGGCGACGAAACCGACGCACGCAACGTCTGTCATGATCTGTCGAGCGGCAATGAGGATGGCGGGCATACTGCCATGGAGAATTGCCTGCAGAAGGATCCGGATATCAACGTCGTCTACACCATCAACGAACCTGCGGCCGCGGGCGCCTACCAGGCGCTGAAGGCCGTCGGCAAGGAGAAGGACGTCCTGATTGTCTCGGTCGATGGCGGCTGCCCCGGTGTCAAGAACGTTGCCGAGGGCGTGATCGGCGCCACTTCACAACAATATCCACTGCTCATGGCCTCGCTCGGCATCGAAGCGATCAAGACCTTTGCCGACACCGGCAAGAAGCCGGAGCCGTCGCCCGGTCTGGATTTCTACAACACCGGCGTCACGCTGATCACCGACAAGCCTGCCGCCGGCATCGAATCCATCGACACGAAGCAAGGCCTCAGCAAGTGCTGGGGTTGATTTGATCCCCTGATCGGCTCAACTTCAAACAACAATAGAGAATGTGGAGCGGTTTCGGCCGCTCCACATCACAGGCGGGGAGGCCGACTTGAGCGTCGAAACAACCAAGAGCAAGGGACCGCAGGAATTCGAGACGGTCCTGGCCGCCAGCGACGCCAGCGTCGCTTCATTCGAGACGCATTCCCGCTCGACATTGGAGAGCATCCAGCACCGCTTGCACAAAAGCCCCGCCATGGTGCCGCTGATCATCCTGCTCATCTCGGTGGTTCTGTTCGCAGTCGTCGTCGGTGGCCGCTTCTTTTCTCCCTTCACCCTCACCCTGATCCTCCAGCAGGTGGCGATAACCGGCATGGTCGGCATCGCGCAGACACTGGTGGTGCTCACCGCCGGCATCGACCTGTCAGTCGGCGCCATCATGGTGCTGAGCTCGGTTGTTATGGGCCAGTTTGCCATGCATTACGGTGTTCCAGCGCCGGTCGCCGTTGCCGTCGGGCTGCTTGTCGGCGCGATTTGCGGCTTGATCAACGGCATTCTCATCGCCTGGGTGAAACTGCCGCCCTTCATCGTGACGCTCGGCACCTGGTCGATCTACGCTGCCATCAACTTCATCTATTCCGGCAACGAGACCATCCGCAGCCAAGATCTCGAGGCGACGGCACCGCTGCTGCAGTTTTTCGGCGGCTCGTTCAGGATCGGCGGCGCCGTCTTCACCTATGGCGTGCTGTTGGTGCTGATCATGGGGGCAATTGCCTGGTACGTGCTCAATCACACGGCATGGGGCCGGCATGTCTACGCAGTCGGCGACGACCCGGAAGCCGCGGAACTGTCGGGGGTGCGCGTCAGCCGGATGCTGGTCACGGTCTATACGCTGACTGGCATCATTTGTGCCATCGCCGGCTGGGCCTTGATCGGACGCATCGGATCGGTCTCGCCGCAGGCCGGGCAGTTCGAGAACATCAATTCGATTACCGCCGTGGTGATTGGCGGCACATCACTGTTCGGCGGCCGCGGTTCCATCCTCGGGACCATCTTCGGTGCGCTGATCGTCGGGGTGTTCGCGCTCGGCCTCAGGCTTTGGGGGACAGATCCTCAATGGACGCAATTGTCCGTCGGCGCCCTCATCATCATCGCTGTTGGTATCGACCAGTGGATCAGGAAGATCTCGGCATGAACCAGACTCAGGAACCGATCCTTACCGCCCGCAGCCTGGTCAAACGCTACGGTCGCGTCACTGCCCTCGACAATGCCGATTTCGATCTCTATCCGGGCGAAATCCTTGCTGTCATCGGCGACAACGGCGCCGGCAAGTCGTCGCTTATCAAGGCGATTTCCGGAGCCGTCACCCCCGACGAAGGCGAGATCCGGCTTGAAGGCAAGCCTATTGCCTTCAAATCGCCGATGGAGGCCCGCGAAGCCGGCATCGAGACCGTCTACCAGAACCTGGCGCTGTCGCCGGCGCTGTCCATCGCCGACAACATGTTCCTCGGCCGCGAGATCCGCAAGCAGGGCTTTCTTGGCAGCTGGCTGCGCATGCTCGACCGTCCGGCGATGGAAAAGCGCGCCCGCGACAAGCTGACCGAACTTGGCCTGATGACCATCCAGAACATCAGCCAGGCGGTGGAAACGCTCTCCGGCGGTCAACGCCAGGGCGTGGCAGTGGCGCGCGCCGCCGCCTTTGGCAGTCGGGTGGTGATCATGGATGAGCCGACGGCAGCACTTGGCGTCAAGGAGAGCCGCCGCGTCCTCGAATTGATCCTCGACGTGAAGAAGCGAGGCCTGCCGATCGTGCTGATTTCACACAATATGCCGCATGTCTTCGAGGTGGCGGACCGCATTCACATTCATCGGCTCGGCCGTCGCCTGTGCGTCATCGATCCGAAGCAGTATACGATGTCGGACGCAGTCGCCTTCATGACCGGCGCCAAGGTGCCGCCGGAAGCGGCCCTGGCGGCTTGAGCAAGAACTTGAGGCCCATCGCCGAGGGGCCCAAACGCGCTGTTTCAAAATACCAAATTGCCGCAGGGCAACCCGGCTTGCGGTCGCCTGAATCGATTGAACATTCGGTGAGATGCATTAGCATTGGCAGAGATGGTGAAAGCCGCATGATCCTGGCAACGTCACGAGAGGCAGCATGACGCGCGCGATGACAACCGAAGCTCCTCTGCCCACGCTCGAAAACCCGGATCCCAAGACGCTCGCCGACGAAGTCTTGCAGGCCCTCAAATACAGGGTCGGCAAGGGCACCAACGTTGCAACCCAGTACGACTGGCTCACCGCCTCGATCAAGGTTGTGCGCGACCGCATCGTCGATCACTGGATGCAGGCGACCCAAGAGGCCTACGCCCAGCAGGAAAAGCGCGTCTACTACCTGTCGCTGGAATTCCTCATCGGCCGCCTGATGCGCGATGCCTTCTCCAATCTCGGCCTGATGGACAACATGCGCGAGGCGCTTTCGTCGCTTGGCGTCGACCTCGACATCATTGCAGCGCTCGAACCTGACGCTGCCCTTGGCAATGGCGGGCTTGGCCGGCTCGCCGCCTGCTTCATGGAAAGCATGGCGACCGTCAATATACCCGCGCATGGCTACGGCATCCGCTACGCCAACGGCATGTTCCGGCAGGAGATCCATGACGGGTGGCAGGTGGAGCTGCCCGAGACATGGCTCGATCACGGCAACCCCTGGGAGTTCGAGCGTCGCGAACGCTCCTTCGAGGTCGGCTTCGGCGGCTCGGTGGAATCGGTCACCTCGAAGGACGGCCGGCTCGAGCGCCACGTCTGGAAGCCGACCGAACATGTTCTGGCAGTCGCCTATGATACGCCGGTTGTCGGCTGGCGGGCCAACCGCGTCAATACGCTGCGCCTGTGGTCCGGCATGCCGGTCGACCCGATCCTGCTCGACAAGTTCAACGCCGGCGATCACATCGGCGCGCTCGCCGAAAGCAACAAGGCCGATGCGTTGTCGCGCGTCCTTTACCCGGCCGATTCCCACAAGGCGGGCCAGGAGTTGCGGCTCAGGCAGGAGTATTTCTTCTCCACCGCCTCGCTGCAGGACATCGTCCAGCGTCATCTCAGCCAGTATGGCGACCTGCAATCGCTGCCCGACAAGGCGGCGATCCATCTCAACGACACCCATCCCGCGATCGCCGTAGCCGAGCTGATGCGCCTGTTGATGGATGTCCACGGCATGGATTTCGATCAGGCCTGGAGCATCACCAAGCGCACCTTCGGCTACACCAACCACACGCTGCTTCCCGAGGCGCTAGAAAGCTGGCCCGTGCCGCTGTTCGAGCGGCTGTTGCCGCGCCACATGCAGATCGTCTACGCCATCAACGCCGAGGTGCTGCTCGAGGCGCGCGCCTCCGACCAGTTCTCGGACGAGCAGATCAGCCGCATCTCGCTGATCCAGGAAAATGGCGATCGCCGCGTGCGCATGGGCAACCTGGCCTTTGTCGGCTCGCACTCGATAAACGGCGTCTCGGCACTGCACACGGAATTGATGAAGGAGACGGTGTTTGCCGATCTCCACAGGCTCTACCCGGACCGCATCAACAACAAGACCAACGGGATCACGCCGCGGCGCTGGCTGATACAGTGCAATCCCGGCCTCACGGCACTCACCCGAGAGGCGATCGGCGACGGTTTCCTCGACGACATCAACGAGATAAACCGGCTTGATCCTTTCGCCGAGGACGCCGCCTTCCGCGACAAGTTCGCCGCTGTCAAACGGGCGAACAAGACGAGGCTTGCCAATCTCGTTGCCGACCGGCTCGGTATCAAGGTCGACCCCTCGGCGCTGTTCGACATCCAGGTCAAGCGCATCCACGAATACAAGCGCCAGCTCTTGAACATTCTCGAAGCGGTCGCGCTTTACGACCAGATCCGCTCGCATCCGGAGCGCGACTGGATGCCCCGCGTCAAATTCTTCGGCGGCAAGGCGGCGCCCAGCTATCACAACGCCAAGCTGATCATCAAACTTGCCAACGACGTCGCCCGGGTCATCAACCGCGACCCGGCGGTGCGCGGTTTGCTGAAAGTGGTGTTCGTGCCGAACTACAATGTCAGCCTTGCCGAGATCATGATGCCGGCCGCCGATCTTTCGGAGCAGATATCGACCGCCGGCATGGAAGCGTCCGGCACCGGCAACATGAAGTTCGCGCTGAACGGCGCGCTGACCATCGGCACGCTCGACGGCGCCAACGTCGAGATCAAGGAATGCGTCGGCGACGACAACATCTTCATCTTCGGCCTGACCACAGAGGAAGTCGCCGAGCGGCGCAACAATGCTTATGATCCGCGCGTCGTAATCGAGGGATCGCCTGAATTGGCGCAGGCGCTTGCCGCGGTGTCGTCCGGGGTCTTTTCGCCTGACGATCCGGACCGTTATCGCGACCTGATCAACGGCCTTTATCAGAGCGACTGGTTCATGGTCGCTGCGGATTTCGATGCCTACGCCGCCACCCAGCGCGACGTCGATGCCGTCTGGCGCAACAGCCCGGACTGGTACGCCAGAGCGATCCGCAATGTCGCCCGCGTCGGCTGGTTCTCGTCCGACCGCACGATCCGCCAATATGCGAAAGACATCTGGCACGTGCCCGCCTGATGTGATTGCATGAGACCAGGAACAATGTGGCCCTAGTGGAGTGATTTGACCTTCGCATCCCTTGGAAGGTCAGGCGGCCTGCGACTGTCGAATTCAAAACTTCACTAGAAACACACACTTGGTGCCCGAGGAGGGACACTGCCTGATGAGCAAGCCGCGCGCGACCGTTGCGACAAGCGGGCCGGACGGACTGGCGCCAGCCGACGATGTCGCGGCGATTGTCGCCGGCACGCATGGCGACCCGTTCGCCGTGCTCGGCGTGCATGAGGCGGGGAAGGGCTTTGTCGCCCGCTGCTTCGTCCCTCATGCCGAGTTCGTCACCGCCTATACGCTGACCGGCAAAAAGGCCGGCGAGCTGTCGAGACGCGACGACCGCGGCTTCTTCGAAGGCAGACTGTCGCTGCGCAAACGCCAGCCGCTACGCTATCATGCCAGGAATTCCGGCGGTGACTGGTGGCTGACCGATCCATATTCCTTCGGCCCCGTGCTCGGTCCGCTGGACGACTATTACATCGCCGAAGGGTCGCATCTCAGGCTGTTCGACAAGCTCGGCGCCCATCTCATCGACCATGAAGGTGCATCGGGCGTGCATTTCGCCGTATGGGCGCCCAATGCAAGGCGCGTCTCGGTGGTCGGCGACTTCAACGAGTGGGACGGCCGCAGGCACACCATGCGCGACCGCCGCGATACCGGCATCTGGGAGCTGTTCATTCCCGACATCGGCGCTGGCCGCCCGTATAAATATGAGATCATCGGGCCGGATGGCGTGAGATTGCCGCTCAAGGCAGATCCGTTCGCCTTCAAGTCCGAACTGCGCCCGGCCACCGCCTCGGTGACGGCGCTGCCGCCGGCGCACGAATGGGGCGACGAGGCGCACCGGAACTACTGGCGCAATGCCGACCACAGGCGCGAAGCCGTATCGATCTACGAGGTCCATGCCGGGTCATGGCGGCTTCACGACGACGGCAGCTTCCTGTCGTGGGACGAACTCGCCGACAGGCTGATCCCTTACGTGGTCGAGACCGGTTTTACCCACATCGAATTCATGCCGATCTCCGAGCACCCCTATGACCCGTCCTGGGGCTACCAGACGACCGGTCTCTATGCGCCGACTGCCCGCTTTGGCGATCCGGACGGTTTTGCCCGCTTCGTCGACGGTGCCCACCGTGCAGGCATCGGCGTCATCCTCGACTGGGTGCCGGCGCATTTCCCGGTTGACGAACACGGTCTGGCAAAGTTCGACGGTACCGCGCTCTATGAGCATGCCGACCCGCGCAAGGGCTTCCATCCCGACTGGAACACCGCGATCTACAATTTTGGTCGTCGCGAGGTGGTCTCGTTCCTTGTCAACAATGCGTTGTTCTGGGCCGAGAAATATCACGTCGACGGTCTGCGCGTCGATGCGGTCGCCTCGATGCTTTATCTCGATTATTCGCGTAAGGCCGGTGAATGGATTCCCAACGAGAAAGGCGGGCGCGAGAACCTCGAAGCGGTCAGCTTCCTGCAGCGTATGAACAAGGAGGTCTACGGCCATCATCCGGGCGTGATGACCATCGCCGAGGAATCGACCTCGTGGCCGAAAGTCTCGCAGCCGGTGCATGAAGGCGGACTGGGCTTCGGTTTCAAATGGAACATGGGCTTCATGCACGACACTTTGGAGTATTTCTCCAAGGAGCCGATCTTCCGCAAACATCACCACAACGACATCACCTTCGGCCTGGTCTACGCCTTCAGCGAGAATTTCGTGCTGCCGCTGTCCCATGACGAGGTGGTGCACGGCAAGGGCACGCTGCTCAACAAGATGGCCGGCGACGACTGGCAGAAATTCGCGACGCTGCGCGCCTACTACGCCTTCATGTGGGGCTATCCCGGCAAGAAGCTGTTGTTCATGGGCCAGGAGTTCGCACAGCGCCGCGAGTGGAGCGAGGCGCGCGCGCTCGACTGGAACCTGCTCGATTTCCGGCTTCACCGCGGCGTCTGGCAGACGGTGCGCGATCTGAACTATCTTTACCGCTCGCGCCCGGCGCTGCATGGCCGCGACTGCGAGCCGGAGGGCTTTTCCTGGCTGATCGTCGACGACAGCGCGAACTCGGTATTTGCCTGGCTGCGCAGCGCGCCGGGTGGCAACCCGGTCGCCGTCATTTCCAACTTCACGCCGGTGCCGCGCGACAATTACCGCGTGCCGTTACCGCAGGCCGGAAAATGGCGCGAGATCATCAACACCGATGCCACGGATTATGGCGGTTCCGGCAAGGGCAATAGCGGCGTCGTCGACGCTCAGGCGGAAGGAGGAGGCATTTCGGCGACGATGCTTTTGCCGCCGTTATCGACGATCATGCTCGAATTCGTCCCGGACTGAGCTATGTCTGGAGCATCTAACCTGGGAGGATAGGAATGGCTGAAATAAAACGAACACAGCCGCTGGCACGCGACGCCATGGCTTATGTGCTGGCCGGCGGCCGTGGCAGCCGGCTCAAGGAACTGACCGACCGCCGCGCCAAGCCGGCGGTCTATTTCGGCGGCAAGACCCGCATCATCGATTTCGCCCTCTCCAATGCGCTCAATTCCGGTATCCGCCGCCTCGGCGTCGCCACCCAGTACAAGGCGCATTCGCTGATCCGCCATTTGCAGCGCGGTTGGAACTTCTTGCGGCCCGAGCGCAACGAGAGTTTCGACATCCTGCCGGCCAGCCAGCGTGTGTCGGAAACGCAATGGTATGAGGGCACCGCCGACGCCGTGTACCAGAACATCGACATCATCGAGGCCTATGGGCCGGAATACATGGTCATCCTGGCCGGCGACCACGTCTACAAGATGGACTACGAAATGATGCTGCGCCAGCATGTCGAGGCCGGCGCCGATGTCACCGTCGGCTGCCTCGAAGTGCCGCGCATGGAAGCCACCGGCTTCGGCGTCATGCATGTCGATCCCAAGGACACCATCATCTCCTTCATCGAAAAGCCCGCCGATCCGCCGGGCATTCCCGACAAACCGGATTTCGCGCTGGCCTCGATGGGCATCTATGTGTTCAAGACCAAGTTCCTGATGGAGCAATTGCGTCGCGATGCGGCGGAACCCGGCTCCAGCCGTGACTTCGGCAAGGACATCATCCCCTACATCGTCGAGCACGGAAAGGCCATCGCCCATCGCTTCGCCAAATCCTGCGTGCGCTCGACCGCCGAGAACGAGGCCTATTGGCGCGACGTCGGCACTGTCGACGCCTATTGGGAAGCCAATATCGACCTGACCGACATCACGCCGGAACTCGACCTTTACGACCGCGACTGGCCGATCTGGACTTATGCCGAGTTGAAGCCGCCGGCAAAGTTTGTGCATGACGAGGATGGCCGCCGCGGGTCTGCCGTGTCGTCTCTCGTGTCGGGCGATTGCATCGTTTCGGGCGCTTCGCTGAAGCGAAGCCTGATCTTCACCGGCGCGCGCATCAATTCCTATTCGACGCTGGAGGAGGTCGTCATGCTGCCGGACGTCCATGTCGGCCGCAACGCCAGGCTGAAGCGCGTGGTCATCGATCACGGCGTCAGGATCCCGGAGGGTCTGGTGGTCGGCGAGGATCCCGTCCTGGACGCCAAGCGTTTCCGCGTTTCGGAAAAAGGCATCTGCCTGGTCACGCAGGACATGATCAACAGGCTGGGATCGTAGTGCATGCAGGTTCTGTCGGTGGCGCCCGAGATCTTTCCGCTGGTCAAGACCGGCGGGCTCGCCGACGTAACCGGCGCCTTACCCGTGGCATTGGCCGGCAACGGCGTCACCATGCGCACGCTCGTCCCCGGCTATCCCCAGGTGATGGGCGCCTTCAGGAAAAAGAAGGCGGTTCAGCAATATCCATTGCTGCAGGGCGGCAAGGCTTCGGTGCATGCCGTCCATATTGCCGGGCTCGACCTGTTCGTGCTTGAAGCGCCGCATCTTTTCGACCGTCCCGGCGGTCCATATGGCAATGCGACCGGCGCCGACTGGCCGGACAATTGGCGACGGTTCGCGGCCTTGAGCCAGGTCGGCGGCGACATCGCCGGCGGCGCCATCTCGGGCTACCTGCCCGATATCGTCCATGCCCATGACTGGCAGTCGGCAATGACGCTCGCCTATATGCGCTACGGCAAGGCGATCGGCACGCCGTCGATGATCACCGTCCACAACCTCGCATTCCAGGGTCAGTTCGGCGCCGGCATCTTTGGCGAGCTTGGCCTGCCGGCGGCGGCGATGGCGCTCGACGGCGTCGAATATTATGGCGGCGTCGGCTTCCTCAAGGCCGGCCTGCAGGCTGCGTGGGCGATCACCACGGTCAGCCCGACCTATGCGCAGGAAATCCGCTTGCCCGAATTCGGCATGGGCCTCGACGGCCTGATCAATATGCGCTCCGTCGATCTCCATGGCATCGTCAACGGCATCGATACCGAGATCTGGAACCCGGAAACCGACACGCATCTGGTCTCCAACTACACGGCAAAGACGCTCAAGGCGCGAATGCTCAACAAGGCCGCGGTCGAGGATCGCTTCAGCCTCGATCGCGATGACAGCCCGATCGTCTGCGTCGTCAGCCGGCTGACCTGGCAAAAGGGCATGGACATATTGGCGGCTGCCGTCGACGGCATCGTCGCGGCAGGTGCACGGCTGGCAATCCTTGGGTCTGGCGACGCTGGGCTGGAAGGCGCGTTGCTTGCCGCCGCAGCCCGCCATCGCGGACGCATTGGCGTCGTCGTCGGCTATGACGAGGGGCTCTCCCACACCATGCAGGGCGGCTGCGACGCCATCATTATCCCGTCGCGCTTCGAACCGTGCGGGCTGACGCAGCTTTACGGCCTGCGCTATGGCTGTGTGCCGGTCGTCGCCCGCACCGGCGGCCTTGCCGACACGGTCATCGATGCCAACGAAGCCGCCATCTCGGCCGGCGTGGCGACCGGCTTCCAATTCGCGCCCGCCAATGCCGGCGCCTTGCTGCACGCCGTCCGCCGCCTTGTCGAGGCGCATGCCAATCCCGCTGTGTGGGCGTCGATGCAGCGGCAAGGCATGAAGGCCGACGTGTCGTGGGACAAAAGCGCCGAAAAATATGTCCAACTTTATCGCTTGCTGCTTTCGAAAAGGGCTGCCTGACTGATGATCCGCACTATCGCCACCAAACCCTATCCCGACCAGAAGCCCGGCACCTCCGGGCTGCGTAAAAAGGTCCCGGTGTTCCAGCAGGAGCACTATGCCGAGAACTTCATCCAGTCGATCTTCGACGCGCTGGACGGATTCGAGGGAAAAACCCTGGTGATCGGCGGCGACGGCCGCTTCTATAACCGCGAGGTCATCCAGAAGGCCATCGCCATGGCCGCGGCAAACGGCTTCGGCAAGGTGATGGTCGGGCAGGGCGGCATCCTGTCGACGCCGGCCGCTTCGCATGTTATCCGCAAATACAAGACCTTCGGCGGCATCATCCTGTCGGCCAGCCACAATCCGGGTGGCCCGCATGAGGATTTCGGCATCAAGTACAATGCCAGCAATGGCGGCCCGGCGCCGGAAAAGCTGACCGACGCGATCTTCGAAAAAACCAAGGCGATTTCGAGCTTCAAGATCGCCGATATCGGGCCGGTCGACATCGACACGATCGGCACGGTCAAGGCGGCTGACATGACCGTCGAAATCATCGATCCGGTCACCGACTATGCCGAACTGATGGAAAGCCTGTTCGATTTCGATGCCTTGCGGGCGCTGTTCAAATCGGGCTTCCGCATGCGCTTCGATGCCATGCATGCGGTGACCGGCCCCTACGCCAAGGAGATCCTCGAAAACCGGCTCGGTGCGCCGAACGGCACCGCCCGCAATTTTATCCCGCTGCCGGATTTCGGCGGCCACCATCCCGATCCCAATCTGGTGCATGCAAAACACCTCTACGACGAGATGATGGGGCCGGATGCGCCAGACTTTGGCGCTGCCTCCGACGGCGACGGCGACCGCAACCTGATCATCGGCAAGGGCATTTTCATCACCCCGTCGGATTCGGTGGCGATGCTCGCTGCCAATGCCCATCTGGCTCCGGGCTACAAGGCCGGGCTGAAAGGCATCGCCCGTTCGATGCCGACCAGCGGTGCTGCCGACCGCGTCGCCGAAAAGCTCGGCATCGGCATCTACGAGACGCCAACCGGCTGGAAGTTTTTCGGCAATTTGCTCGATGCCGGCATGGCAACGATCTGCGGCGAGGAGAGTGCCGGGACCGGCTCCAACCATGTCCGCGAAAAGGACGGCCTGTGGGCCGTGCTTTTGTGGCTCAACATCCTTGCCGTGCGCGGCGAAAGCGCCAAGCAGATCGTCACCCAGCATTGGGCGGCCTATGGCCGTAACTACTATTCGCGCCACGACTACGAGGAGGTCGAGACCGATCGCGCCAACGCGCTTGTCGACGAGCTGCGCGCCAAGCTTGGCTCGCTGCCTGGCACCAGCGTGCGCGGCATGACGATCGCCAGCGCCGATGATTTCGCCTATCACGATCCGGTTGACGGCTCGGTCAGCAAGAACCAGGGCATCAGGGTGTTGTTCGAAGGCGGCTCACGCGTCGTCTTCCGCCTGTCAGGCACCGGCACCTCGGGCGCGACGCTACGTCTTTATGTGGAGCGCTACGAGCCGGACAACAGCCGCCACGATCTCGACACCCAGGAGGCGCTTGCCGACCTGATTGCGGCCGCCGACGACATTGCCGGGATTCGCAGCCATACCGGTCGCGCCAAGCCGAGCGTGATTACGTGAGCTTGGCATCCAACTTTGTCCTCGCGCTTATCAGGAGGGTTGGACCGTATTGCCGATCGGGGTGCTGCTTTCGCGACGCAGATATTTGACAGGTCGGATGTGCTTGCGCTGGCGGATCGAATGCCTTGGAGATCGACCACAACACCTGTCGTTTCCTCATCCTGGGGCGAAGCAAGGAGCGAAGCGACGCGGCGCAGACCCCAGGATCCATGCCATGACTCCAGAGCGATGCCACGGTGCAGAATTCTGTTCGGCCGTGCACTTCGGCCGAGGCCACGGCATGGATCCAAGGGTCTTCGCGACGAAGCTTCGCTCCTGCTTCGCCCAGGGATGACGAAGTTGGAGAGGCCTGCTCGGCCAATCCCGAACCTTTGCGCTGCTCAACAACAAGGTTGGTCCGCGTGAGCCAGCTCGGCGCAACCATCACCAAGGAAGGTATCCGCTTCGCCGCATGGTCCTCGTCGGCTCGGCGCATCTGGGTCTCGATCTTCGACGAGCGCGGCAACCGCGAGATCGACCGGCTTGAACTCCAGCCCGAGGGCGACGGCGTGCATACGCTTTTTGTTGCCGGTCTCGCCGCCGGCACCCGATACGGGTTCCGCGCCGACGGCGACTACGCGCCGGAACACGGTCTCTGGTTCGATCCCGACAAGCTGCTGGCCGATCCCTATGCCGTCGAGATCGACAGGCCCTATGCCTATGACGGCCGGCTGGCCGCGCGCCGGGGCGAGGCGGCCGACACGGCGTCGCTGATGCCGAAGGCCATTGCTGGCGCCTTGCCGGAACCCTTGCCTGCCTTGCCGCCTCTGTTTCGGTCCGGCGGCCTCATCTACGAAGTGCCGGTACGCGCCTTCACAAAGCTGCATCCGGACATTCCCGAGAAGCAACGCGGCACCATTGCAGCGCTCGCTCATCCCCTTGTTGTCGAGCATCTGCAAAAACTCGGCGTCGCAGCCATTGAGTTGATGCCGGTGACTGCATCGATCGACGAACGGCATTTACCGCCGCTCGGTCTGCGCAACGCCTGGGGTTATAATCCCGTGACCTTCATGGCGCTCGATCCGCGACTGGCGCCCGGCGGTCTGGCCGAGTTGCGCGCCACGGTTGCCGCGCTGCGTGAGGCCGGCATCGGCGCCATCCTCGACCTGGTGTTCAACCACACCGGCGAAAGCGACCGGCTCGGCCCGACATTGTCGCTGCGCGGGCTCGACAACCGCGCCTACTACGGGCACGAGGCCGACGGCGCTCTGGTCAATGACACCGGAACCGGCAATACGCTCGCCTGCGATCATCCCGTCGTCCGGGAAATGGTCCTCGACGCACTTCGTCACTTTGCCCAGCACGCCGGTGTCGACGGATTCCGCTTTGATCTGGCGCTGATCCTCGGCCGCGTCGACGGCGTTTTCGACGCTGATGCGCCGCTGCTGAACGCCATTCGCAACGACCCTGTTCTTGGCGACCGGGTGCTGGTCGCCGAGCCCTGGGACATCGGACCGGATGGCTATCAGCTCGGCAATTTTCCGCCGCCCTTCCTCGAATGGAACGACAGATGCCGTGACGATATCCGCCGCTTCTGGCGCGGCGACGGCGGCATGATCGGCGCGCTGGCGACGCGGCTTGCCGGTTCGTCCGACGTCTTTTCCAAAGCAGGCCAGACAACGAGCCGCAGCGTCAATTTCATCGCTGCGCATGACGGCATGACGCTGGCCGATATCGTTGCCTATGAGCACAAGCACAACGAGGCCAATGGCGAACAGAACCGCGATGGTCACGACGACAACCTGTCCTGGAACAATGGCGTCGAGGGCAAGGCCGACGACCGCGCAATCGTTACGGCCCGTTTCGATGACCAGCGCGCGCTGCTGGCGACGCTCTTTGCCTCGCGCGGCACGATCATGCTGACGGCCGGCGACGAGTTCGGCCGCACGCAACGCGGCAACAACAACGCCTACGCGCAGGACAATGACATCACCTGGCTCGACTGGGCCGGGCGCGACCAGGCGCTTGAGCAGTACACCGTTCTGCTCGCCAAGATGCGTCGTGCCGTGCCGGCGCTTTTGGACGCAAGCTTTCTCACCGGCGAGCCAGCGGCCGGCTCGGAAATGCCAGACGTTGCTTGGCTGACTGAAACCGGCGTGACGCTCGACGAGGCAGCCTGGCACGATGCCACGCGGCACCGGCTGGTCATGGTTCTCGCTAGCGATCGGGACAGTCGTCTTGCAGTGATCATCAATGGCGACCGCCGGGCCTGCATGTTCACGCTGCCGGAACGGGCGGGTTTTCATTGGCGCCCAGCCATCGAAACGGATAGTGGCGATATCTCACGGCCGGTGCCTGGGCGAACGGTCATATTCATGATCGAACGCAGGACCGCGCAGGCGGGCGCAGAGGAGAGCCATGATGGCTGACAATGCCGAATGGTGGCGCGGCTGCGTCATCTACCAGATCTACCCGCGTTCCTTCCAGGACACGACAGGCGACGGCAGCGGCGATCTCAACGGCATCACCTCGAGGCTGGCCCATGTCGCATCGCTTGGTGTCGACGCAGTTTGGCTGTCGCCTTTCTTCAAGTCGCCAATGGCCGACGTGGGCTACGACGTTTCGGATTACTGCGCCGTCGATCCGATGTTCGGCACATCAGAGGATTTCGACGCGCTGATTGCAGAGGCGCATCGACTCGGCCTGAAGGTGATCATCGACCAGGTCTTGTCGCATTCGTCGGATCGGCACGAATGGTTCGTCGAAAGCCGCACGAGCCGCGACAACCCCAAGGCCGACTGGTACGTCTGGGCCGATGCGAAGCCCGACGGCACCGCCCCTAACAACTGGCTGTCGCTTTTCGGCGGCCCGGCCTGGGAATGGGACGCAACGCGCAGGCAATATTACCTCCACAATTTCCTCGCCTCGCAGCCGGACCTTAATTTCCACAATCCGCAGGTGCAGGACGCCTTGCTGGAAACGGTGCGGTTCTGGCTCGAGCGCGGCGTCGACGGGTTTCGGCTGGACACGGTCAACTACTATGTCCACGACCGCTGGCTGCGCAGCAACCCGCCTTTGGCGGAAAGCGTCGCCGGCGTCAATACGGCAACCAGCACCTATCTTTACCAGGAGCATCTGTTCGACAAGAGCCAGCCGGAAAACCTGGCTTTCCTCAGGCGCTTCCGGGCCTTGCTTGACGAATATGAAGGCCGCGCCGCGGTCGGCGAGATTGGCGACGAAACCCGTTCGTTGCAGACACTCGCCGCCTATACCGGCGGTGGCGACAAGCTCCAAATGTCCTACACCTTCGACCTGCTCGGCCCGCAATTCTCGGCGGCGCATGTGCGTGGCTGTGTCGAGGCCTTCGAGAGTACGGTGTTCGACGGCTGGGTTTGCTGGGCATTTTCCAACCACGATGTCGTGCGCCATGTCAGCCGCTGGGCAAGGCAGGGCGGCGCGCCGGACAAGCTGGCGAAATTCTCGATTGTGCTGCTTTCCTGCCTGCGCGGATCAATCTGCCTCTACCAGGGCGAGGAGCTCGGGCTGGAGGAGGCCGAACTGGCCTTCGAGGATTTGCGCGATCCTTTCGGCGTCCGCTTCTGGCCGGCAATCAAGGGGCGGGATGGGTGCCGAACGCCGATGGTCTGGGAGGCTAGCGTCGACAATGCCGGCTTTTCGACCGGCAAGCCGTGGCTTCCAATCCCGGCAAGCCATCGCGCCCGGGCGGTCGACGTCCAGTACGGCGAGCAAACCTCCGTCCTGGCGAGCTACCGGGCGATGCTGGCCTTGCGCAAGCAGCATCCGGCGCTGGTTCGAGGCTCGATCCGGTTCCTCGATGCCGAAGGCGACGTCCTTGCTTTCGTTCGAGAAGGCGGTGACGAAAAGCTGCTCTGCGTCTTCAATTTCGCCGACGAGTTGGCCGACTGGCAATTGCCGCCAGATCTGGATGCGATAGAACCGATAGATCTTGGCGGTGCTGACGGGGTCTTGCAGGAAAGAACTCTGTCGCTGTCGCCGCTAGGCTGCTTCCTCGGCCGGATCGGCTGATCTCTATTTCATCATCTCATTGAACAAGCACAGAGCGCCCGCAAGTCGCGCCGACAACCCGGACATCGGCCTCGCCGACATGCACACCAAGCGCCGCAAGCACGTTATAGACCAGTGCGTCGACCGGCGCCGTCACGCCGTTCAGAACCGTTACCACCGCCGGCTTAACCGTTCCGAGCAGGGCCGTCACGTCCAGCCCGAGGCCCAGTGCATTGACCGAGAGCGAGAGGCCGCTGACCAGCGATGTCGTGAGTGATTGCGTCAGGTTTTTTGTGGCGACAGTTTTTATCGTCTTGTTGGCGATATCGGTGCTGTCGAAGGTCAATGTGGTCGGATCGTTGTTGGTGATGGCAAGTGATGAAGAACCCTTCACATCGAGCAGATTGAGGGTGAGCAGCAGAAGCTTCACGCTTACCTGTGCAATCGTGGCATCGGAGAACGATTGCGGATTGCTGAAATCGGCGAAGGCCGATGGGTTGTTGTCGGCGTCGCTGGCGGCAAGGTGCAGCGAGGCCACACCGGGCTGCGCGGCGATCGAGACCTTGATGCTATCCGGCCGGCCCGTCGGGCAGCTGATGTCGGTTAGCTTGGCTTCCGCATAGGCGACTTCGACATGCAGAGGCAGGTTGACGGACAGCAGACTGATGCCGCCGCCGAGACTGGAATTGCCGATGCCGACTGTGGTGACCAGCTTGATGCGCGTCTGCGCGGTGCGCACCACGGTGCCTTTTTCCCCGACGGCCAGCCAGGGTGAATATTGCATCGGTTCACCGATAGCGATGGCGAGCGTGGTGGAGGTAAGTCCCGGAATAGTGGCGCCGAGATCGACCTGGACCTGGTTTGAGCCATTGGCCAGCGAGGCGGCGGCACCCAGCATGCCCATCGCGCTTGCGTCGACGGAAAAGCCGGGAGACTTTTGTCCGAGGCCGAGCCTACCGATCGAGCCAAGATCGATAAGATGACTGAGGGGTATCTTGACCGCGTTGGTGGCCCTGGATGCGATCGTCTGCAGCACAAGTTTGCTGGCGCTGCCCGACCCGGACGCATTGGCCATGGCGGTCGCGATCTGGCCTACCGTCGCTTTTGACGCCAGCACGTCGGAATAGCTGACACCTGTTAGTTGCAACTGTACGGCAAGGGCATCGACGAACGAAAGCACGTTGACATCGGCCGAGATCAGCGCGTTGTAGTCCATGACGCTGAGCGAGATGTTGGCGCCCAGCAGCTTGCTGAGAAGCGCGTTGAGGATGCCGCCATTGACGCTGAGCAACCTGGACCCGACCGAGAACATCGCTTGCGGGGTCACGCTGGCAATGGCTTCGGTGCCGACAACCGGGGTAGGGATGAGCGAACTGGCGAAATACCGGGCGGGGATTTTTTGGAGAGTGACGCGAACGGCGTTGTAAGGCGTTTTACCGGCTTCGAAGCGCTTGTCGACTTCGACGGAGGACGCCGCTGAGTATCGGCCGCCGGTGACGGACACGACGGTTTTCCCAACCGTGGGAACGATTGTCTCACCTGGCTTTTGAACAATGATGCCGGGCATTCGGTTGTCACTGAGCGTGGTTACCGCCGCGGCTTCCATATTGTTGATGTTCGACGCCGCGGTGATCGCCGCCAGATCGGTCATCGCCTGGGCTTCCCTGCGCTCCGTGTAGATCGAACCTTCGTCGACAGCGAAGGCCGCCAGCCCCAGCGCGAATGGCGCTATCAGCGCCGTCATGACGGCAAAGTTCGCCTTCTCGTCGCCAACCATCGAGCCAGCGATCCGGCCGATGCCCCTCAGCAAGAACTGCGACATTTCAAATGCCTCCAATCCTTATGGTAGACCTGCGTGAGATCGTGGTTTGGGGCATTGCAACGCTTGGTAACAGGTTCCAGATCGGCAGGTTGCTGGCATCGTACTGGATCGACACGACGAACTGATTTCCGTCGGCCGTGCTGTCCGTCGCCTGATAGGTCAGCTTGCCGGAATCGACGAACGGGTATCCACTGGCATTGTTTTTGACGAAACCGGCCACCAGCGCCTGGCGCTCGGTTTGATTCAATCCGGCAATTGCAGTGCGGGCGGCATCGGCGGCGATCTGCTGCAAGGAGTTGCTTGCACCAAAATAGATACCATATGCAACCATTCCGAGTATGAGCAGGATAAAGACCGGTGAAAGCAGGGCGAATTCGACCGCGGAAGTTCCCGACTCATCTCCAATTTTGCGTAGATTTGTCCTTATTTGGCGCGATATTTTACGCTTTAATGCGACAGTATTACTGTCTATCTTGTTCATTGCCCTTGCCCGTTGGACCATAAGGTCGATCTGCCGAACCCATCGAAATTTGTAACCCTTGGTTGCCTAAGAACCAATTAATACATTCCGGTAAACTGAAATGATCGGCCAGATTATTTCCCAGATCGGCGTTCTGGCCAGGAAACCCAGCCAAACTCATGGTTTCGATCATTGATTGGCCGCTCGCAAAGCGACTGCCCCGGCCCCCTTACTTTGGGTGACCCCGAGAGTCTGTTGAAATAAAAAATCTCCACGTTACTGTTTGGCCACCAGCTGCCGGAAAGGGAACCGGCTGCGCGCTCGAAAGGAACCAATCAATCGGTTTCGGGGCGTCAACACTTAGAGACGTGGCTGAAGGGCGACGTCATTAGGGAGAACTCCATGCTGAAACATGTGCTGAAGGCGACGGTACTCGCCACGACCATGGTCTTGGCCGCCGGTACGTTCTACACGCCGGCTTTCGCCGAAACCGTCTACAACCGCGGAGCCGCCGCCGAAGCGGAGACGCTCGATCCGCACAAGACCTCGACGGTCTACGAAGCCGATATCATACGCGACCTGTTCCAGGGCCTCGTCATGCATGACCAGAAGACGAATCTCATTCCGGGCGCCGCCGAAAGCTGGACGGTGTCCGACGACGGCACTGTCTACACCTTCAAGTTGCGCAAGGACGGCCTCTGGTCGGATGGCAGCCCGGTGACGCCGGACGACTTCGTTTATTCGTTCCGTCGGCTGGAAGATCCGGCCACCGCTGCCGAATACGCTTCCATGCTCTATCCAGTGAAGGGTGCCGAGGAAGTCAACACCAAGAAGGGCAAGCCGGAGGAAATGGGCGTCAAGGCGATTGACGCAAATACCCTCGAAGTCACGCTCAAGGCGCCAACGCCTTACTTCCTGGAGATGCTGACCCATCAGGCGACCTATCCGGTTAATAAGGCGTCTATCGAAAAGCTTGGCGCCGACTGGATCAAGGCAGGCAAGCTGGTCTCCAACGGGGCCTTTACAGCGGCGGAGTGGATTCCCAACGACCATCTGAAGCTGGTCAAGAATCCGAAATTCTGGGACGCCGCGAGCGTCAAGTTCGACGTGGTCAACTACATCCCGACCGAGGATCGCTCGTCGGCGATGAAGCGCTTCGAGGCCGGCGAACTCGACAGTTACGGTGACCTGCCGACCGAACAGCTCGCCGACCTCAGGGCCAAATTCGGCGACCAGGTCCGTGTCGGGCCATATCTCGGCACCTACTATTATGCGATCAAGACCGACAAGGCGCCGTGGGACAATGTCGAACTGCGCAACGCCATCTCGATGGCGATCGATCGCGACTTCCTCGCCGAAAAAGTCTGGCAGAATTCGATGCTGCCCGGCTATTCTATGGTGCCTCCGGGCATCGAGGGCTACACGCCGGCACTGGCCAAATACGCCGACATGTCGCAGATCGACCGCGAGGATGAAGCCAAGAAAATCCTGGAAAAGCTCGGCTATACGCCCGAGCATCCGTTGAAGATGGAAATCCGCTACAACACCTCGGAAAACCACAAGAACACCGCTGTCGCCATCCAGGAACAGCTGAAGCCGCTTGGCGTCGAGGTCAGCCTGCTCAACACCGATACCAAGACCCACTACTCGTTCCTCGAGCAGAAGGGCGACTATGACGTCGCGCGTGCCGCCTGGATTGCGGATTACAAGGATCCGGAAACCTTCCTTGGCATCTCCCGCAAGGCCAGTGGCAACAACTATTCCATCTACAACAGCCCGAAATACGAAGAGGCCATGGACAAGGCCGCCGCCGCCGGCGGCAAGCCCGAAGAGCGTATGAAGGAACTCGCCAAGGCCGAGCGCATCCTCGTCGATGAGGTCGGCAACATTCCGATCCTCTACTATAGCTATCACGACATCGTTTCCTCAAAGCTGCATGGCTTCGACGACAATGTGATGGACATCCATCCGTCCCGCTTCATCAGCAAGGACTGACCCTTAGCCAGGCCGCCGCGCACCTCAATGCCCGGCGGCGCTGGTTTGCCATCGCATCGGCCCGGGAACCGGATTCGATTTTCGACAATGTCGGTGCGAAGATTTGAAGGCTAGAGCGCAATCGTCCAGCTGGACGCGCGCTGCTCTGGATCAAGCGGGGCATCGATGCTGCGTTACGTATTTCGGCGGCTGCTGACCGCCATCCCGACGCTATTCGTCATCGTGACCATAGCGTTCTTCCTGATACGCGTCGCACCGGGCGGACCGTTCAACCAGGAGCGGGGCCTGAGCCCCGAGATCAGAGCTAATCTCGAAGCCCAGTTCGGCCTCAACGACCCGCTCTGGCTGCAGTACCTCCATTATCTAGGCAATCTTCTGCGCGGCAATTTCGGCCCCAGCTACAACATGCCGGATTTCACCGTCGGCGAGCTGTTCAGGGAAGGCCTGCCGATCTCGATCCAACTCGGCGCTTCGGCGCTCGTTCTGGCGCTGCTCCTCGGCAGCGTGCTCGGCACTGTTGCCGCGCTCAACCAGAACAAGCTTGCCGACTATTCGGTGATCGCGCTGGCGACCGCCGGCAGTACCATACCGACCTTCGTCATCGCCCCGGTAATCCAGCTTGTATTCGGATTGACCTGGAAGCTGCTGCCGATCGGTGGCTGGGGCGATGGAGCCCTCATCAACAAGGTCGGCCCGGTGCTGACGCTCGCTCTGCCGCAGATCGCCATCGTCGCCCGCCTGATGCGCGGCTCGATGATCGAATCGCTGCACTCGCATCACATCCGCACCGCGCGCGCGCTCGGCCTGTCCGACTGGTCAGTCGTCGTCAAGCATGCGCTGCGCGGCGCCATCCTGCCGATCGTCTCCTTCACCGGTCCGGCAGCCGCAGCCCTTCTCACAGGCTCGATCATCGTCGAGACCATCTTTTCTATCCCGGGCATCGGCCGCCATTTTGTCGTTGCCGCGCTAAACCGCGACTACACTCTGGTGATGGGGACGGTGGTGGTCATCGCGCTCTTCACCATTGTCTTCAACCTGATCGTCGACGTCCTCTATGGGGTCGTCGATCCGAGGGTGCGCTATGACTGATATCGCAGTTGCCGCACCGGTCGTCGGCCGATCCCTGTGGGGTGACGCCTGGGCGCGCCTCAAGGCCAATCGCGCGGCCATGTTCAGCCTCTATTATCTTGCCTTCATCGCCGTCATCAGCGTGTTTGGGCCCTATTTCGTGCCGCACCAATACACAACCATCTATGCCGACTATGTCCGGACGCCGCCGAGCTTCTCCGCCTATCCGAAGGCCGACATGATCGAAGGCGCTCTCGATGAGGCGATCAGGCGTATGCGCGTCGACATCAAGGAGTGGCGGCAGGAGGGCAGCCGTGTGTTCGTTACCGTCAGATCGTCCAAGCAGATCGACGACCGCAACATTCGCTACCTTGATCGTTCCGATACCTTTGATGACACAAAGATCGAGAGCAAATCGCCGGATGGTCTCGAAATGGTGATGAGTGCCTCGATCAAGCAGCAATATTTCCTGTTCGGCACCGACAATACCGGCCGCGATCTCCTGTCCCGAACGCTGATGGCCGGGCGCATATCGCTGGCCATCGGCCTGCTTGCCGGCATTGTGGCCGTGGTCATCGGCGTGCTCTACGGCGCCACCGCCGGCCTCGCCGGCGGCAGGGTCGACGAGGTGATGATGCGTATCGTCGACGTGCTCTATTCTTTGCCGTTCATCTTCTTCGTCATTATGCTGGTGGTGTTTTTCGGCAGGAATTTCGTGCTGATGTTCCTGGCCGTCGGCGCCGTACTGTGGCTCGACATGGCGCGCATCGTGCGCGGACAGGCGCTGTCGATCCGCCGGCAAGAATATGTCCAGGCGGCGGAGGCGATGGGCGTCAGGCAGCGCGGCATTCTGCTGCGCCATGTGATCCCCAATTTGCTCGGGCCGGTGGTGATCTACATGACGCTGCTGGTGCCGCAGGTCATCATCCTGGAGAGTTTTTTGTCGTTCCTCGGGCTCGGCGTCCAGGAGCCGATGACCAGCTGGGGCGTGCTGATCTCGGTCGGCGCCCAGAACATCGGCTCGGCCAACTGGCTGCTTTTGTTCCCGGCCTTCTTTCTCGTCTCCACGCTGTTCGCGCTGAATTTCGTCGGCGATGGGCTGCGCGACGCGCTCGACCCGAAGGATCGTTGAGATGGCTGCTTCCGAAACCATCCTCAGCGTCAAGGACCTTCGCGTCCGCTTCCGCACCCTCGACGGTGTGGTGGAGGCGGTGAAGGGCATCAACATCCACGTCAAATCAGGCGAAACCGTCGCCGTCGTCGGCGAATCCGGTTCCGGCAAGAGCCAGACGATGATGGCGGCGATGAGCCTGCTCGCCTCGAACGGCGAAGCCACCGGCACCGTCGATTATCGCGGCCGCAATCTTTTGACCTTGAGCAAGCCCGAGCTCAACAAGATCCGCGGCCGCAAGATCAGCATGATCTTCCAGGAGCCGATGACTTCGCTCGACCCGCTCTATTCGATCGGCAACCAGTTGATTGAACCGATCCGCAAGCATCGTGGACTTGGCGCCGCCGAAGCACGCGAGGAGGCGCTCAAGTTGCTGCGGCTGGTCCATATTCCCGATCCGGAGCGGCGGATGAACTCCTATCCGCACGAGTTGTCGGGCGGTCAGCGCCAGCGCGTCATGATCGCCATGGCGCTGGCCAACGACCCCGACATACTGATCGCTGACGAGCCGACGACCGCGCTCGACGTGACCATCCAGGCGCAGATCCTCATGCTGCTCGCCGAACTGCAGCGTAAGCTCGGCATGGCGATCGTCTTCATCACTCACGATCTCGGCATCGTCAGGCGCTTTGCCGATCGGGTCTATGTGATGCGCTATGGCGAGGTCGTCGAGGAGGGCGAGGCGGAAGCGATCTTCGCCAACCCGCAGCACGCCTATACCAAGATGCTGCTCGCCGCCGAACCGACCGGCACCAAGGCGCCGCCGCCTCCGAATGCCCCTGTCCTGCTTGAAGGCAGGAACGTCGAGGTGACCTTCAAGATCGGCGGCGGATTTCTTGGCGGAGAACCGCTGATATTGCGCGCTGTCGATCGCATTTCGATCCAGCTGAGGCGTAACCAGACCATCGGCATCGTCGGCGAATCCGGCTCGGGAAAATCGACGCTCGGCCGCGCCTTGCTGCGGCTCCTGCCCAGCGACGGCATCATCCGGCTTGGCGACCGCGACATTTCCCACGCCGACCGGCAGGCGATGCGGCCGCTGCGGCGCGAATTGCAGCTGGTTTTCCAGGATCCATTCGGCTCGCTATCGCCACGCATGACCGTCGGCCAGATCATCACCGAGGGGCTCCTGGTCCACGAGCCCAATCTGTCGGGCAGGCAGCGCGATCTCCGCGCCGTCGACGCCTTGCTCGAAGTCGGGCTCGACCCCAATACGCGCAACCGCTATCCGCATGAATTCTCCGGCGGCCAGCGGCAGCGCATCGCCATTGCGCGCGCCATGATCCTCAAGCCGAAAGTGGTGGTGCTGGACGAGCCGACCTCGGCGCTGGACCGCTCGGTGCAGAAGCAGATCGTCGAATTGCTGCGCAAGCTGCAAGCCGACCACGAGCTGTCCTATCTGTTCATCAGCCACGATCTCGCCGTCGTGCGCGCCATGGCCGACTACATTATCGTCATGAAGCAGGGCAAGATCGTCGAGGAGGGACCGGCCGAGGCGATCTTCAGCAACCCGCAGGCCACCTACACACAGACGCTGATGGCCGCGGCCATCGACGTGACGCGATTTCGCCTGAGCGCATAGCGCGATTGGTCAGAACTGCGGCGGATGGTGGTCGTTTCGGGAACAAGAACAGCTAAGCCGCTGTTTTTTCTGGTCGGAGTGGCAGGATTTGAACCTGCGACCCCATCGTCCCGAACGATGTGCGCTACCAGGCTGCGCTACACTCCGTGACCAGACCGCGGGCTTATAGCCGCCGCGTTTGGTTACTGCAAGCGCCAATGGCAGCGCTTCGGTCGCATTTCTTTCGCTTTAGCCGCCACGTCATACAGGTTTCAGTTTCCTGTCGCACAAACACGGCTTAAAGGGGCTTCTGGGTAATCGTCCACTTGCCTCGAAGCACCTGATTCAGCCGCCTGGAGTTTGCAGCCTTGTCGATGAAGATCGTTAGCGATGTCAGACCAAACACTTTTAAGTTTGAAACCTCGGCGCTGATCAAGCCGTCCGGGTTTCGCGAATATGATGCGCGCTGGTGGTTCGGCCATCCCGGCTCGAACGAGCCGCCGGAACTCAATCTGATCGGCGTCCAGGCGCTCGGCATGGGGCTCGGCACGCTGATCCGCCGCCTGGGTGCCGGACCCGACATCGTCACCGGTCACGATTTCCGCTCTTATTCGCTTGCCATCAAGCTGGCATTGGTTTCCGGGCTGATGGCGGCCGGCGCACGGGTCAAGGATGTCGGGCTTGCCCTGTCGCCGATGGCTTATTTCGCCCAGTTCGCGCTCGACACGCCCTCCGTCGCCATGGTCACTGCCTCGCACAACGAGAATGGCTGGACCGGCGTCAAGATGGGCGCGGCGCGCCCGCTGACTTTTGGTCCGGAGGAGATGAGCGCGTTGAAGGCGATAGTGCTCTCAGGCGATTTCGACCTTGTCGGTGGTGGCTCCTATGACTTCGTTGCGGATTTCCGCAAAACCTACCTTGACGATCTGACAGCGGGAAAGCGTATCTCGAGGAAGCTCAAGGTGGTGGCCGCCTGCGGCAACGGCACCGCCGGGGCTTTCGCTCCCGAGGCACTGGAAAGGATCGGCTGCGAGGTGATCCCGCTCGACGTCGAGCTCGATCATACGTTTCCCAATTACAATCCCAACCCCGAAGACATGCAGATGCTGCACGCCATTCGCGACAAGGTGCTGGAAACGGGCGCCGATGTCGGGCTCGGTTTCGACGGCGACGGCGATCGCTGCGGCGTGGTCGACAATGAAGGCAACGAGATCTTCGCCGACAAGGTCGGCGTCATGCTGGCGCGCGACATCTCGCACCTCTACCCAGGCTCGACTTTCGTCGTCGACGTCAAGTCGACCGGATTGTTCATGACTGACAAGGTGTTGCGGGAAAATGGCGCGGTCACCGACTATTGGAAAACCGGTCACTCCTATATCAAACGGCGCGTCGCCGAACTCGGCGCCGCCGCCGGTTTCGAAAAATCGGGCCATTTCTTCTTCAATCCGCCGATCGGCCGCGGCTATGACGATGGCCTGGTAACGGCCATCACCATATGCCAGATGCTGGATCGCAGCCCGCAAAGCAGCATGGCCGACCTCTATCGCGATCTGCCGCTAACCTTCGGCACGCCGACCATGTCGCCACACTGCGCCGACGAGCTCAAATACGGCGTCGTCGAGCGCGTCGTAGGCGACTTTCGCAAGATGAAGGACGAGGGCGCGGTCTTCGCCGGCCAGAAGATAGCCGAACTGATCACCGTCAACGGCGTCAGGGTCGTGGCGGAGGATAGTACCTGGGGGCTGGTGCGGGCATCATCGAACAAGCCGGAGCTTGTGGTGGTGGTCGAAAGCCCGGTATCGTCCGAGCGGCGGCGGCAGATGTTCGAAGCCGTCGACGCGGTGCTGCGCCGCAGCCCGGAAGTCGGCGCCTACAATCAGACCTTTTGAACGCGGGGCTTGTTTTCATGACCGAACGGATCGTCAGTTTTGTGATGAGCGGCGGCGTCGGCTCGCGGCTGTGGCCGCTGTCGCGCGAGGACAATCCCAAGCAGTTCCATGATTTCTCCGGCGACGGCTCGATGCTGGCCAAGACGCTGCGGCGGCTGACCGCGCGGCCGGAGGGCGAAACGCCGGTTTTCCTGATTGCGTCGGAAAGGCATGCCGACCGCGTTCATGCCGACATTGCTGGTCACGAGCTTTCCGGCGGCGGCCCGCTATTCGAGCCGACCGGGCGCAACACTGCCGCGGCCGTCGCTTTGGCAAGCCTGCGCACCTTGTCGGAATTCGGCGACAGCCTGGTGCTGGTGGTGCCGTCCGACCATGAGATTGCGACCGCGCAGCAATTCTGGCGGAGCGTCGAGGCCGGCACGGCGGCGGCGCGCGAAGGCAGGCTGGTGGTGTTCGGCATCAAGCCCGCCCAACCCGAGACCGGGTATGGCTACATCGAGGTGGCCGGCGAGCGCGATGGTATCTGCGATGTCTCGCGTTTCGTCGAAAAACCCGATCTCGCCACCGCGCAGAGCTATCTCGAGGCCGGCAATTTCTACTGGAACACCGGCATCTTCCTGTTTCGCGCCAGTGCCATGCGCGACGCGTTCATGGCTTTCCAGCCAGACATCTGGAGCGCCACAGAGGCTGCCTACCAAGCTGCGACATCGGACCTTTCCGGCCTCTACATGCCTCTGGAGCTCTATGCCGCCATCCCATCGACATCGATCGACTATGCGATCATGGAGCGCGCCAGCGGCATCGCCATGGTGCCGGCCGGCTTTCGCTGGAACGATCTCGGCTCCTGGCAATCGCTGCTCGACGTCGGCCCCTCCGACACCCAGGGCAATGTCATCGTCGGCGACGTCGTCGCCATCGATTGCGAGAACTCCTATATCCGCAGCGACGGCCGCCTGCTGTCGGCCATAGGCCTGAAGGACGTCGCCATCGTGTCGACCGCCGACGCCACTTTCGTCGCTCCGGTCAGCCACAGCCAGAACGTCAAGAAGATCGTCGAGCAGCTCGAAAAGAGCGGTCGCCTGGAGACCAGGTTCACGCCCGCCGACGATCGAGTCATCGAAAGCGGCGCCTGGCAGCGCCGCGTTCACCATTGGCTGTTCGAGGAGACGGTGCCGTTATGGTCGACGGTCGGCGTCGACGAGCGCCATGGCGGGTTCCACGAGGCGCTCGGTTTCGATGCCGCCCCGCTGATGAAACCAAAACGCATGCGCACTCAGGCCAGGCAGATTTACGCCTTCGCGGTCGCCAAGGCGCGCGGCTGGAACGGCCCGGCCGATCGGCTGATCAGCCACGGCCTCGAATTCATGGCCAGGCACGGCCGCACCGACAATGGCGGCTGGGTACGCACGCTCAACATCGACGGCACTGTCGCCGACGCCGCCGAGGATGCCTATGACCATTCCTGCGTGCTCCTGGCGCTGGCGCATGCCCATATGTGCGGCAATCCCGATGCGTTGCGGCTTGGCGAGGAGACCTTTGCGTTCATCGACGCGCATCTCGAGGACGAACGCCTGACCGGCTTCCGCGAGACCTCGAGCGGCGAGGGCGAGCGCCGCTCCAACCCGCACATGCATCTGCTCGAGGCATTCCTGGCCTGGCATCAGGCGACGGGCGAGCGCGCCTATCTTCGCCGCGCCGCGCGCATCGTCGATCTGTTTCGCAGCCATTTCTTCGACCCGGAAAGCTGGACGCTGGGTGAGTATTTCGACAATGAATGGCGGCCGGCCCCTGGCGAGAAGGGCACGTGGACCGAACCCGGCCATCATTTCGAATGGGCCTCGCTGCTGGTCGACTTCGCCGGGCGCAGCGGCCAGAGCGGCTTGACCGGCCTTGCCCGGAAGCTTTACGCGTCGGCAATTGCCAATGGCCTCAACCGCGCCACAGGCCTCGCCTACGGCGCGGTCTCGCGGCAAGGGCTGCCGCTCGACCGCGTCTCGCGCAGTTGGCCGCAGGCCGAAGCGATCAAGGCGGCGATCGCGCTGGATGGTTCGGGCGGTCCCGACCTGAAGCCGGAAATCGAGGCGCGTGTCGGCCGGCTGTTCCGCTGGCACATCAATCCGGCACCGCTCGGCCTGTGGATCGACCGCATCGACGAGCGTGGCCGCTCGCTGGCAAGCGAGGTGCCGGCCAGCATCTTCTATCATCTCGTCTGCGCGCTGACGCAGTATCTGGACGGCACCGCCCGCAAGGATCAGTATGGGCTGGCGACGTCCCCCGTCTCGACATAGACCGACTTCAGCTGCGAATAGAGTGCCAGTGCCGCGAGCGAATTCTCGCGGCCGATGCCGGACTGCTTGAAGCCGCCAAAGGGGATTTCGACCGGCGTCAGATTGTAAGCGTTGATCCAGCAGGTACCGGCCTGCAATTCGGCGATGACGCGGTGGGCGCGCTGCAGGTCGCGCGTGAACACGCCGGCGGCGAGGCCGAATTCGGTGTCGTTGGCGCGCTCGACTACCTCGTCCTCGCTGTCGAATTTCAGCACGCTCATGACTGGCCCGAAAATCTCCTCGCGGGCGATGCGCATCGTGTCTGCGACACCGGTGAACACCGTCGGCTCGACGAAGAAGCCGCCCTGGAAGCCCTGCAACGCCGGCACGTTGCCGCCGCAGGCGAGCACCGCGCCATCCTGTTTGCCCGCTTCGATGTAAGAGACCACCTTGTCATGCTGCGCCTTGGAGACCAGCGGCCCCATCTGCGTGTCCGGATCGAGCGGATCGCCGATGCGGATTTTCTTGGTCCGCTCGGTCAGCCTCTCGACGAAACGGTCATGGATGCTGCTCTGCACGAACACCCGCGTGCCATTGGAGCAGATCTGGCCGGTCGAATAGAAATTGCCGAGCATCGCGCCGCCGATGGCGTTTTCGAGGTTGGCGTCTTCGAAGACGATCAGCGGCGACTTGCCGCCGAGCTCCATCGTCGCGTGCTTCATCTTCGAGCCGGCGAGCGACAGCACCTTGCGGCCGGTCGGCACGGAGCCGGTCACCGAGACCTTGGCGACGACCTCATGGCCGACAAGGCCGGCGCCGACATCGCCAAAACCTTGCACGACGTTGAACAGGCCGTCGGGCAGGCCGGCCTCGGTATAGATTTCGGCGAGCGCCAGTGCTGAAAGCGGCGTGTTTTCCGACGGCTTGAACACCATCGCATTGCCCATGGCGAGCGCCGGTGCGGATTTCCAGCCGGCGATCTGGATCGGGTAATTCCAGGCGCCGATGCCGACGCAGACGCCGAGCGCCTCGCGCCTGGTATAGGCAAAGGGTCCGCCGAGATCGACGGCCTCGCCATTAAAGGCGGCGACCGCGCCGCCGAAATATTCCAGGCAGTCGGCCGCCGACGGGGCGTCCGCAACCAGCGTCTCCTGGATAGGCTTACCGGTATCCAGCGTCTCGATGCGCGCCAGATCGGCATTGCGCGCGCGCAAGATGTCGGCGGCGCGGCGCAGGATGCGGCCGCGTTCGACCGGCTTCAGCCGCGCCCAGGCCGGTTGTGCCACACGCGCCGCCTCGATCGCGAGCTCCAGCACGTTCGGCGTCGCCGAGCGCAGCATGGCGATGGTCTCGCCGGTTGCAGGATAGATTACCTGCAGCGGCGCGCCGCGCTCGTCGTCGATATAGCGGCCGTTGACATAATGCGATGCCGTTGGCTGGGCGCGCATGACTGTTCTCCAAATCGTCTTTTCGCGGCATCGGAATATGCGTCCGCCGGATCATGGCCTATCTGTCCGACGCCTGCCAGCGCGGATTGATCCATGGTTCCTGGTTGGACGGTGGCAGCGGCGTACGCCCGAGAATGTGGTCGGCGGCCTTCTCGCCGGTCATGATCGACGGCGCGTTGAGATTGCCGTTGGTGACGCGTGGAAAGATCGAGGAATCGGCGACCCGCAGCCCTTCGACGCCAATGACGCGGCATTCCGGATCGACGACGCTCATCGCATCATCGGCACGGCCCATCTTGCAGGTGCCGCAAGGGTGGTAGGCGCTTTCGGCGTGGTCGCGAATGAAGGCGTCGAGCTCCTCATCCGATTGCACATGCGAGCCCGGCGACAGTTCCTTGCCGCGGTAGGGATCGAAGGCCGCTTGCCCGAAGATCTCGCGGGTCAGCCGGATGCAGTGGCGGAACTCCGTCCAGTCATCCGGATGCGACATGTAGTTGAAGCGGATCACCGGCTTCGACTTGGGATCGGGCGAGCGCAGCGTGACCGAACCGCGCGACTTCGACCGCATCGGCCCGACATGCGCCTGGAAACCATGCGCCTTGGCCGCCGCCTTGCCGTCATAGCGGACCGCGGCCGGGATGAAGTGATACTGGATATCGGGATAGTCGACGCCGGCGCCCGAGCGCACGAAGGCGGCCGCCTCGAAATGATTGGTGGCACCGAGGCCGGATTTGAAGAACAGCCATTGTGCCCCGATCAGCGCCTTCGAGAACGGGTTCAAGACGGAGTTCAGCGTGATCGGCTTTGTCGATTCCTGCTGGATGTAGAGTTCCATATGGTCCTGCAGATTGCGACCGACTCCAGGCCGGTCAGCGATCACCGGAATGCCGTTCTCCCTAAGGTGCTGGCCGGGGCCGATGCCGGACAGCATCAGGATCTTGGGCGAGTTGATCGAGGACGCGGCAACGATCACCTCGCGCCGCGCTCTGACCGCCTGAATCCGTTTGCGCACTTCGATCTCGACGCCGGTGGCGCGTTGATTCTCGATGATTACCCGCCGGGCGAAACCCTTGACCAGGCTGACATTTTTCCGCCTCAGCGCCGGCCTCAGATAGGCGCTCGCGGCCGACCAGCGACGGCCGCCGCGGATGGTCTGCTCCATCGGCCCAAAGCCTTCCTGCTTCGCGCCGTTATAGTCGTCGGTCAGCTCGAAGCCGGCCTGACGGCCTGCCTCGACGAAGGCGCCATAGAGTGGGTTCGTTCTCGAGCCGCGCTGCACAGTAAGCGGGCCGCCATGGCCGCGCCAGCCATCCTCGCCGCCTGCGCTGTCCTCCATGCGCTTGAAATAGGGGAGCACGTCGGCAAAGCCCCAGCCGGCCGCGCCCTGTTCGGCCCAGTGGTCGAAGTCGCGGGCATGGCCGCGCACATAGACCATGCCGTTGATCGACGACGAGCCGCCGATCACCTTGCCGCGCGGCGTCGCCAGCACGCGGCCGCCGAGGTGCGGCTCCGGCTCGCTGACAAAGCCCCAGTCGTAGAGGCTCATATTGAGCGGGATCGACAGCGCCGACGGCATCTGGATTAGCGGCCCGATATCGCTGCCGCCATATTCGATGACGATCACCGAATGCTTGCCGTCCTCCGACAGCCGGTAGGCCATGGCCGAACCGGCCGAGCCGGAGCCGATAATGACGAAATCCGCTTCAAGCATAGTTCATGCGCGTCCATGGTTCATATGGGCAATGAAATCGGCCAGCGAGACGTTGCCGCCGGTTGCCATTACGAGAACGGTCTTGCCGGTCACGTCGACCTTGCCGCCGAGCAACGCCGCCAGCGAAGCAGCGCCGGATGGTTCGAGCACCAGCTTCATCCGCTCGAAGGCGATGCGCATGGCGCGCCGCACCGAAGCATCGTCGACGGTGACGCCGCGAACGCCGGCGGCCTTCACCGCTGCGAACGGCGCGTCGCCGGGCCGCCGCGACATCAGCCCGTCGCAGATCGATTTCGGCCCGATCGGCATGGTTTCGATGGCGCCATGCGCCAACGACGAGCCCATGCCGTCAAAACCTTCCGGCTCCACGCCGATGATCTTCGTGGCTGGCGACAGGTAGTGGAAGGCCAGCGAAACACCGCCGATCAGGCCGCCGCCGCCGACCGAGCAGAACAAGAGATTGGCCTCGGCTTGCTTGGCGGCGAGCTGGTCGAGTGCCTCCAGCCCGGCACCGGCCTGGCCGGCGACGATCTCCGGATCGTCGAACGGGTGCAGCAGCGCCAGGCCTTCGCTCGCGGCGATCTCGCGCGCCTTCGCGGCAGCGACTTCCTCACGCGCGCGCTCGCCATGGTCGGTCAGCACGACACGGGCGCCGTAGCCCGACGTGGCATCGCGTTTGGCGGCAGGCGCGTCGATCGGCATGACGATGGTGACGGGAATGCCAAGCGCTTGGCCTGCCGCCGCCAGCCCTTGCGCGAAATTGCCGGAGGAATAGGCGACGACGCCCATTTTGGCTTCGTCGGGCGACAGCCGCTTCAGCCGCCAATAGGCGCCGCGCACCTTGAACGATCCGGCCCATTGCAGCGACTCGGCCTTGACGAAGACGCGTTCGGCGCCGGTCTCGCGGGCGAGTGCCGCCGATTCCAGCAGCGGCGTGATCTGCGTCGCCTTGGAGGTGACGGCATAGGCCTGCCTGAGATGGTCGACAGAGGGGACGAGACTGTCTGCCATCATTCGCCTCGGGGAAAGCGCTTCTGCTCTTCGAGCAGGTCGAGGTTCATGTGATTGCGCATGTAGCGTTCCGACGCCTTCTGCAGCGGCTGGAACTCCCAGGGATAATGGGTGCCGTTGCGCAGCGCCGGGTAGACCACCCAGCGGCGTGCCTGGCTGGCACGCACCGCGGCATCGAACGCCGCCATGTCCCAGCGCTCCCGCACCTTGTCGGTGAAAGCGGCCACCAAAGCCGCATTGGCCGGATCGGCGGCGAGGTTGGTCAATTCCCGCGGATCCGATTCAAGATCAAACAGTTGCGGCGGGTCGATCTCGCAATGGATGAATTTGTAGCGGCCCCCGCGCATCGCCACCATCGGCGCATTGGAGCCTTCGGCCGCATATTCCATCAGCACCGGCGCGGAGCGTTTCTTTCCGTTTAGCAGCGGCAGCAGCGACTGGCCGTCGGTCCACGGCGCAATCGCGCTGATGTCGATGCCGGCGAGATCGCAAAGCGTCGGCGTCACGTCGAGATTGGAAACCGGCGTCTCGATCAGCCCGGCGTGTATGCTCTTGCCGGCGATCATCAGCGGCACCCGCGCCGAACCCTCGAAAAAGCACATCTTGAACCACAGCCCGCGCTCGCCGAGCATGTCGCCATGGTCCGAGCAGAACAGGATGATCGTGTCGTCGAGCATGCGCGTGCGCTCGAGCACCGACAGCAGCTCGCCGAGCTTGTCGTCGAGATAGGAGACATTGGCGAAATAGCCGCGCCGCGCGCGGCGTATCTGCTCAGTGGTGATGTCGAACCTATCATAGTCGCTGGCGCGGTAGAGCCGCTGCGAATGCGGGTCCTGCCTGTCGTAAGGAATGAAGCCGACCTCAGGCTCGAGCGCCGGGCAATCCTCGTAGAGGTCCCAGTAGCGCCGGCGTGCGACGTAAGGATCGTGCGGATGGGTGAAGGAAACCGTCAAGCACCAGGGCCGATGTGCGGCATCGTCCGAGACGCGGGCAAAATCGTAAAGCTTCTGCACCGCATGGAAGGCGACCTCGTCGTCATATTCCAGCTGGTTCGTGATCTCGGCAGTACCGGCGCCGCTCACCGAGCCGAGATTGTGATACCACCAGTCGATCCGCTCGCCGGGCTTGCGATAGTCCGGCGTCCAGCCGAAATCGGCCGGATAGATGTCGGTGGTCAGCCGCTCCTCGAAACCGTGCAATTGGTCCGGGCCGACGAAATGCATCTTGCCGGAGAGGCAGGTGTGATAGCCGGCAGCGCGCAGATGATGGGCAAATGTCGGGATCGAAGACGCGAATTCGGCGGCGTTGTCGTAGACCCCGGTGCGTGACGGCAACTGGCCGCTCATGAATGCGGCGCGGCCCGGCGCGCAGAGCGGCGAGGCGGTGTAATTGTTGCAAAAACGCGCCGAACGTGTGGCCAGCGCCTTCAGATGCGGCGCGTGCAGGAAGTCCGCCAGCCCATCCGGAAACAGCGTTCCGTTGAGCTGATCGACCATCACGATCAGGATGTTGGGTCGCTTGGATGTCACTGCTTCTGCCGTCCGCTGAGCTTCGTTTCGAGATAGTCCTCGACCAGTGCAATCGCGGTCGCGGCATCGGGGACGCCGTCCTTCAGCGCGCGCCTGATATAGAGCCCGTCGATCAGCGCCGCCGTCGCTTCGGCGACCCGGTCCGCCTCGCTTCTGGGCAGGATGCCGGCCAGCCCGCTGAGCAGATTGGAATGCAGCCGCCGCGCATAGACCTTGAGCAGCCGGCGAAGTGCTGCCGATTTCTGCGCCTCGACGTAGAAGGCGAGCCAGGCGGCGATCGTTTCGGGCTGGAACTGGATGTCGGAGAAATTGACCGCGACCACTGCCGAGACGCGCTGGCGCGCCGTGCCGGCCGCGCGAAGTGCACGGCGTGTATCGGCGGTGAGCTCGCTCAGGATGTGCCGCATCGTCGCCAACAGCAATTCGTCCTTGGCGCCGAAATAATGGTGGGCAAGCGCCGAGGACACGCCGGCGCGCCCGGCGATTTCCGACATCGTCACATCAAGCGAACCGCGCTCGCCGATCGCCGAGATCGTTGCGTCGATGAGCGCCCTGCGGCGCAACGGCTCCATTCCGAGTTTCGGCATTCTTGCTCCGGTCTTGTCATGGCAAGATTATTTTTTATTGACGCATCAATCAACAAAAATCCAGCCTGATTTGCTGGCAAAAGCCAGGCACTATGACCAGATATCAAGATCAAGCGATTGTGCGGTTCTGGCCCCTTCACGACGCCGGGCGGAACGGTTCATGCTTGAACAATGCTGAGGCGCGCCGCAGTATCGCGTAGCCCAGGTCCACAGGATGGAGATCGCCATGACAGCATGCATCGTCGGTTGGGCGCATTCGCGCTTCGGCAAGCTCGAAGGCGAGACGCTGGAGGGCCTGATCACCAAGGTGGCAGTCGAGGCGCTCGACCATGCCGGCATCGGTCCAGATGACGTCGACGAGATCGTGCTCGGCCACTTCAACGCCGGGTTTTCCGCCCAGGATTTCACCGCGAGCCTGGTCCTCCAGGCCGACGACCGGCTGCGCTTCAAGCCGGCGACCCGCGTCGAGAACGCCTGCGCCACCGGCTCGGCGGCGGTCAGGCAAGGCATCCGCGCCATCGACGCCAATGCCGCCCGTATCGTGCTGGTGGTCGGCGCCGAGCAGATGACGACGACGCCCGGTCCCGAGATCGGCAAGAACCTGCTCAAGGCCTCATATCTGCCGGAGGACGGTGACACGCCGGCAGGCTTCGCCGGCGTCTTCGGCAAGATCGCCCAAGCCTATTTCCAGCGCTACGGCGACCAGTCGGATGCGCTGGCGACGATCGCCGCCAAGAACCACAAGAACGGCGTCGACAATCCCTACGCGCAGATGCGCAAGGATTTCGGCTACGAGTTCTGCCGGCAGGAAAGCGAAAAAAACCCCTTCGTCGCCGGTCCGCTGAAGCGCACAGACTGCTCGCTGGTGTCGGACGGCGCCGCCGCACTTGTCCTTGCCGATACGGCCACGGCGCTGAAGATGCGCCGCGCGGTCGCTTTCCGCGCCAATGAGCATGTGCAGGATTTCCTGCCGATGTCGAAGCGCGACATCCTCGCCTTCGAAGGCTGCGAGCAGGCCTGGAACCAGGCGTTGAAGAAGGCGGGCGTGACGCTCGGCGACCTGTCCTTCGTCGAGACGCACGACTGTTTCACCATCGCCGAACTGATCGAGTATGAGGCGATGGGCCTGGCAAAGCCGGGCGAGGGCGCCAAGCTGGCCTTGGATGGCGAGACGGCGAAAGATGGAAGGCTGCCGGTCAATCCGTCGGGCGGGCTGAAGGCCAAGGGCCATCCGATCGGCGCCACCGGTGTATCGATGCATGTGCTGAGCGCCATGCAGCTCGTCGGCGAGGCGGGCGGCATCCAGGTGCCGGGAGCAAAGCTCGGCGGCATCTTCAACATGGGCGGCGCCGCGGTCGCCAACTACGTTTCCATTCTCGACCGGATCAGATAAAAGCGGCCCCGCATTACAGCGCCGCGCGACCGTTCGGGAGCGCAAAGGACGCTGTAACACTTTGATTTTGCGCATGATCCTTTTCGAAATGGATTCCGATTTTCGAGATCATGCGCTAGCGGGGAATTCATGACAAATCCGGTTCTGGTCGAAGTCTTGCGCGGCGCAATCGTCGAGAGCGCGCATCGCGGCGCTGTTGCCGTCTTCGACGCTGACGGCAAGCCTGTCTGGGAGATCGGCGACACGGCACAGCCGGTGTTCCCGCGTTCGGCGGTCAAGGCGATCCAGGCGTTGCCGCTGGTCGAGAGCGGCGCTGCCGATGTCTACGGCTTCGGTGACCGGGAGCTGGCGCTGGCCTGCGCCTCGCATTCCGGCGAGCCGCCACATGTCGAGCTCGCGCGGGCCATGCTGGCGAAGGCCGGCCTGGACGAGGCGGCACTCGAATGCGGCGCGCATTGGCCGTCGAGCCATGGAGCGACGCTGGCGCTTGCCCGCGCCGGCAGCGTGCCGAACGCGCTGCACAACAATTGTTCCGGCAAGCACTCAGGCTTCCTATGCACCTGCGTTCACAGCGGCATCGCCCATCGTGGTTACGTCAAGGCTGGCCATGCTTCGCAGGAGATGGTGCGCGAAGCGATGGAGGCGGTGACCGGCGCTGCCCATGACGCCGATCACCGCGGCACCGACGGCTGCTCGATTCCGACCTATGCCGTGCCGTTGCGCAGCTTTGCCCTTAGCTTTGCCCGCATGGCGACAGGTGCCGGCTTCGAGCCGGTGCGCGCCCGGGCGGCGAAGCGGCTGCTTTCTGCCTGCATGGCCGAGCCGTTTTTCGTCGCCGGCACGGGCAGGTCCGACGTCGCGATGATGGAGGCCGCCCCGGGTCGGATTTTCGTCAAGGGAGGCGCCGAAGGTGTTTTTTGCGCCGCCGTTCCGGAGCTTGGCCTTGGCATCGCGCTGAAATGCGACGATGGCGCCGGCCGCGCCGCTGAAGTGATGGTCGCGGCTGTGCTGGCAAAGCTTTTGCACGCCGACCACGCGCTCGCTGCGAAACTGATCGAACAGGCAAATCCGCCTATCGAAAGCCGGATCGGCGCCAAAGTCGGCGCGCTCCGGCCGACGGCCACCCTCAACTGACGTGGTTGCGCTCGACGGTCAGATGCGCATAGCCGGCATTGCCTGACGCGGCGAGGTCGCCGGTCACCGGCTCGGCCCAGCGCTGGCCGACGATCGCGCCGTTCTGGACCCCGTCGATGACATTGTCGGAAATGATTGCCGTTCCGGCACCTTCGACCACGGTGACGACGATACCGGTCCCCGCCTTGCGGATGATGTTTCCCATGGCGACCACATTGCGCATGAACGGTCCCCAGCCGATCTGCATGCCGTAGAGCGGCGCATTCTCGACGACATTACCGGAAACGGTGCTGTCTGCCTCGACGCTGATGCCGACGCCGAAGCCGGGCGCGTCGGCAGGGTAGGGACCGCTGGTCGACAGATTGCGGACGATGTTGCCGGAGCAGACGCCCATGCGGCCGCCTTCGTTGAAATTGACGATCGAAATACCGTTCGCAGCGCCATCGACGATGTTATTGCCGATGACGGCACCTTCAAAGGAGAATTCGGAATACACGGCCGTTTCGCCCGAGCGCGAGCAGGTATTGCCGGTGATCTGCAAATTGCTGGCACTGTTGGCGCGGATCGCCGAAAACGCGCAGTCCGAAACAATATTGCCGGAGATGATGACATTGCCGGCGCGGAAGGCATTGATGCCATTGCCGTTCTGGCCGGTTCCGCCGCCGCGCGCCTGGATGCGTTCGATCCGGTTGCCGCTGACGATGGTGTTGTCTTCAGCCGCCTGCCAGCGGTGCACGAGGATGCCGCCATTGGCGCAGTCGGAGACGCTATTGCCTGATATTTCCAGGCCATCGGCCTCGACCGAATAGATGCCGGCATCGGCCGCACCGGATATCTCCGAGCGCTCGATGCGGCCCGAGGCGTGTTCGAGCGCCAGACCGTTCTTGCCGCTGTCGGTAAGCTGGCAGTTGTCGACGACCAGATGGGCGATGCGGCGCAGATCGAGCAGGCCATGCGTGTAGTCGCCCATCCAGCGGTTGCTGCCGTCGAACACCAGCCCGCTGAGTTCGATATGCTCGGCCTGTTCGGCCATGATGAGATGGCCATTGCCGCCGTAGACGATCCGCGATGCGCCCGGCACGCCGGACAGGCGCACGCGGCCGGGCAGCGACAGGTTGGAAACGATATAGATCCCCGGCGGCAGGAACACCGGCATGTCGCGGTCGTGCGCGTCGCGCAGCAGCTTGGTGAAGGCCTTGCTCTGGTCGTCAAGCGCGCCGGGCCGGACGCCGAGCTCGCTTGCGTTGATCGCGCTACGCATCGCGGCTTTCTCGATGCCGGGCAGGTTTTTCGCCGCTGCCTTGCCGAGCGAAAGCCCCATGACGGCAAAGCCGGCGGTCTGCGCAAGCAGCGTTCGTCTGTTCAACATCGGCACAGATTCCTTGCGTTCAACGGTCGCGCCGCAGGATTCGTGCCAGACAGGATCGGCCGGATCGGCCCCGACGTCGGTTCGCCGGCTACGGCTTGTGGAGTCGTCGCGTCAGGCATAAGTTCGATAAATGAGCAGGGCCTTCACCCGCGAGGAAGACAGCGAAAACGCCATCGCCGGCATCGGCGAGCGGCCGATCAGCCATCACCGCAATCTGGTGACGGAACGCGGCCTGGCGCTGATCGATGCGGAGGTGGCCGCTCTGCGCGACGAACTGGGCAGAGCCGAAAAGAGGGCCGACCGCGAGCGGATCGCGCTGGTGTCGCGCGATCTTCGCTATTGGACGGCAAGGCGGGAAAGCGCCGAGCTCTCCGTGCCGGAACCGGGTAGCGACCTGGTTCGTTTCGGCATGGGTGTCACCCTGGAAAGCGACGACGGCAAGAAGGTGCACTGGAAGATCGTCGGCGAGGATGAGGCAAATCCCGCCAAGGGGACAATTTCCCATATGTCGCCGATGGCGATGGCGCTGTTCGGCAAGAAGGTCGGCGAAATTGCCGCAGTCAACGGCAAGGAATGGGAGATCGTCAAGCTTTCCGACAGTTAGTCTTCGAGCTTCACCACATGATCGCGGAAGAACGCCGCGGCACCAGCCTCGTCGATTTCGCCGGCGGCGACCATCATGACCAGTTGAATAATGTCCGCCTGCTCGGCTTCGATGCTCAAGCCATTGAAATAAAGGAACAGATCGGCCGCCGCGAAAGCAGTACGCTTATTGCCGTCGACGAATGGATGGTTTTTGGCAATACCGAAAAGGTAGCCGGACGCCAACTCACAGAGATCGGGCTCGCCATAGATTTCCCTCTGCTGCGGCCTGTAGAGCGCCGACTCCAGCATTCCTTCGTCGCGGATGCCCGCTGCGCCGCCGTGGAGGCGCAACTGCTCGGCATGAAGCGCCTCCACGAACTCCCGCGAATGATGCTCGGTCATTTTGCGAGCGCGCGGTAAGCAACCTCGTACTTTTTCATCCGCTCGCGCGCGATCTTCATCTTGCGCTCGAATTCTTCGGCAGTGTCCTCGGTGCGGCGCAGGCGAAGCTCATCGCCTTCCTGAACGATGACGATGCTGTCGCCCGCCTTCAGATTCATGCGATCGAGAATTTCCTTCGGCAGGATCACGCCTTCGGAATTGCCGATCTTGCGAATGGTCGTGTTCATGGTGACATCCTGTTGCAACGCCGATTATAACTCAGCGTGTTTTCGTTGCAACAGACATTATAACAAAGCGTCAGCCCCCTGCAGCAGCCGGTCCATCAGCCGGTCCGCCGCTTCCGGGATGACCGTGCCGGGTGGGAATATTTCAGTGGCGCCTGCCTGCCGGACTGCATCGTAATCCTGCGGCGGGATGACGCCGCCGGCGACGATCAGCATGTCGTCGCGGCCGAGCTTCTTCAGTGCAAGCTTGAGTTCGGGAATGAGCGTCAAATGGCCTGCTGCCAGCGACGACGCGCCGACGACGTGCACGTCATGCTCGACCGCCAGCCTGGCGATCTCGTCCGGCGTCTGGAACATCGGCCCGACGGTGACGTCGAAGCCGAGGTCGGCAAAGGCGGTGGCGATCACTTTCTGGCCGCGATCATGGCCGTCTTGCCCCATCTTGGCGACCAGAATGCGCGGCTTGCCGCCGGACTTCTCCTCGAACGCTACGATCTTGTCCTGCAGCCGGTCGACCACTGGATTGTCGCCGAGCGCGTTGCGGTAGACGCCGGAGATCGTCTGCACCGAGGCGACATGGCGGCCGAAAACCTTTTCCAGCGCCAGCGAAATCTCGCCGACCGTGGCGTTGGCGCGTGCGGCCCGGATGGCGAATTCCAGCAGGTTTTCGTTACTCCCGGCAGCACGGGTCAGCGCATCGAGCGCGCTCTCGACGGCGGCGACGTCACGCGTGCCTTTCAGCCGCTGCAGCTTCGACAATTGCCGTGCCCTGACTTCGGCATTGTCGATCCTTAGTACGTCGACATCGATATCCGTCCCAGGCCGGTGGGCATTGACACCGACCACGATCTGTTCGCCTGAATCGATGCGCGCCTGGGTGCGCGCGGCAGCCTCTTCGATGCGCAGCTTCGGTAGGCCCTTTTCGATCGCCGCGGCCATGCCGCCGAGGCTCTCGACCTCCTCGATATGCGCAAGCGCACGCGCCGCCAGATCATGCGTCAGCCGTTCGAGATAGGCGGAGCCGCCCCACGGATCGATGATGCGCGTCGTGCCGGATTCCTTCTGCAGGATGAGCTGTGTGTTGCGGGCGATGCGGGCCGAATGGTCGGTCGGCAGCGCCATTGCCTCGTCGAAGGAATTGGTGTGCAGCGACTGCGTATGCCCTTGAGTCGCCGCCATCGCCTCGATCATGGTGCGGATGATGTTGTTGTAGGGATCCTGCGCCGTCAGCGACCAGCCCGAAGTCTGGCAATGGGTGCGCAGTGACAGCGAGCGCTCGTCCTTCGGCGAAAAGTTCTTCAGCATCAGGCTGGCCCACAAAAGGCGCGCTGCTCTCAGCTTCGCGACTTCCATGAAGAAATTCATGCCGATCGCCCAGAAGAAGGAAAGGCGCGGCGCGAAACGGTCGATGTCGAGGCCGGCCGCGACGCCGGCGCGGGCATATTCGATACCGTCGGCAATCGTGTAGGCGAGTTCAAGGTCCGCCGTCGCTCCCGCCTCCTGCATGTGGTAGCCGGAGATCGAGATCGAATTGAACTTCGGCATGTGCTTCGACGTGTAGGAAAAAATGTCCGACACGATCCGCATCGAAGGTTTTGGCGGATAGATGTAGGTGTTGCGCACCATGAACTCTTTCAGGATGTCGTTCTGAATGGTCCCAGTGAGGTCCTTCTGCGCAACGCCCTGTTCCTCCGCCGCGACGATATAGAGCGCCATGATCGGCAGCACCGCGCCGTTCATCGTCATCGATACCGTCATCTCGTTAAGCGGGATGCCATCGAACAGCTGGCGCATGTCGAGAATGGAATCGATGGCGACGCCGGCCATGCCGACATCGCCGGCGACGCGCGGATGGTCGCTGTCGTAGCCGCGATGCGTGGCGAGATCGAAGGCGACCGACAGGCCTTTCTGGCCGGCGGCAAGGTTGCGCCGGTAGAAGGCGTTGGATTCCTCTGCCGTCGAGAAGCCGGCATATTGCCGGATCGTCCAGGGTTGCTGGACATACATCGTCGGATAGGGGCCGCGCACGAAGGGCGGCAGGCCCGGATAGGTATCGAGATGCGGCAAGCCCTTGAGATCGCCCTGGTTGTAGAGATGCTTGACGGCGATGCCTTCCGGCGTCATCCGCTGACCTTTGACCTCGACCGGCACCCGCCGCGGCGGCGACCAGCCGATCTGGCTGAAATCCGGGATCATGGTACGGCTCCGATCGACTGATCGATGCGGATCGGAAACAGCGGCTCGCACACCGCAACGCCTTCGGTGAAGGCAGGCCGCCGCTCCGCCGCCAGCGTCTCGACAGGACGCTCGGTTTTCGAGGGGTGCAGCGTCGTGCCGACGATCGCCCGTTCGCCCGCCTGGTAGGCTGCGTTGCGGCGGGCGGAAGCTGCCTGGACGCGTCTCTGGATGTGGCCTTGTTCGAGGCTGGACAGCACGCCGCCTTCCGCCTCGATCTGCTGGAACTCCTGCCAGGCCGCCGCGCAGAGCTCCGCAGTCAGCGCTTCGACGGCGCCCGAACCGCAAGCCGGATCGGCGACGTGGTCGATGTGGCCCTCATTGGCCATGATCAGTTGCGCGTTGCGGGCAACGCGGCGGGCAAAACTCGCAGGCAGGCCGTGCGCGATCGTGTGCGGCAGGATGGCGATCGAATCCGCGCCGCCGGCGGCAGCCGCAAAAGCGGCAATGGTGGTGCGCAGGATGTTGGTTTCCGGGTCGGCCGCCGTCATCATCTGGAAGGAAGTTTCGGCATGGATGCTGGCGGTGGAGGGCGGTATCGAGCAGGCCTCCTGGACACGCGCCCACAGCCTGCGCAACGCCCTGACCTTGGCCATCGACACGAACTGGTCCTGGTCGACGCTCAGCGCAAAGCCGATATGCGGCGCCGCATAGACAAGCGGCTGGCGCGCCTTCTCGAACAGCCTCAGATAGGAGACGGCCGACGCGAGCATGGTGCCAAGCTCCTGCGCCTCGGTGGCGCCGGCATTGTGGAATACCCGCCCGTCCGCTTCCAGCAGGACACCGGGCACACCCATCGAAAAGAAATGCGCCAGCGACTGCGGCATCGAAGCCTGCAAAGCCTCGATCGACATGCGCAGCCTACCGGTCCCGGCAAAGATCGCCGCCGGATCGATGCCGAAGGAGAGATTGAGCTTTGCCGGGTCGGAGCGGCGCTTGGTCAAAAACGCCACCAGCCAGTCGGCCACGGCGCGGCTCCAGGGATGGGCGTCGATGCGGATCTGGATGCGGTTGAGCGGCACGCCGTCGAGTACACCCTCCAGCGCCTCCGCCGTCCTCGGCAAGCCGTAGCCGAAGGCGTTCGGCGCACCTTCGAAGACAAGCGACAGTCCGGTAGCACCCTGCGCGACGTCTTCCAGCGCCTGCGCACTGGCGCGGCCTATGTCCGGATCGTCGATACGCTGGCTGACGATCCACGGTGATTCCGGGTTGGCGCGCACGACAGGCTCGGCGGTTACCGAACGCTCGTAGAGCGGCTCGATGCGGATGGCGTCGTCCGTATGCGAGACGAGCTTTTCCTCGAAGGACCCGCCGGCCAGCGCCTTCTCTGCCAGCGCCAGCCATCGTTGCCGGTCGACGTTCGGAAGTTCGGCATCCTGGGTCAAGGCACCGGCGCCCATCGGTTCTCCTCGTTCTAGCGGCCGCAGCGGCCGACTATGTCAGTCTACGGTCCCCGGCCCGATATCACAATGCAGCACACATGCCGTGCAACACGCCTTCCGTGATGGTGACCGTCAACCGATTGCCAAACATGGGCAGGTTCCGCAAGCTCCAAAAGCCATTTTCGACGACGCCCATTGTCGCTGTGCAATGGCCTCACTATACCTGCGGCGGGGCTCCCTTTTCTTCAAGGGATCAGGGCATTCAACCCTATAGGTTTGCGGAGACCGGACACATGGCCGACGACACCAGTATCTTCATAGGAGCCAGCCGCAAGCCGGACGACAGCTATCAGCGGCCCGAACGGCTTTTGCTGCAATATGGAAATCGTCACGGCCTGGTCACCGGCGCGACCGGCACCGGCAAGACGGTGACCCTGCAAATATTGGCCGAGGGTTTCTCCAATGCCGGCGTGCCGGTATTCTGCGCCGACATCAAGGGCGACCTGTCGGGTATCGCCATGATGGGCACAACGCAGGATTTCCTGGTCAAGCGGGCCGAGCAGGTCAAGCTCGATCCCTATGAGTTCCAGGAATTCCCGGTCATCTTCTGGGATCTGTTCGGCGAGCAGGGCCACCCGATCCGCGCCACCATCTCGGAGATGGGGCCGCTGCTTCTGTCGCGGCTGATGAACCTTTCCGAGGCACAGGAAGGCATTATGAACATCGTCTTCCGCATCGCCGACGAGGAAGGCCTTTTGCTGCTCGACTTGAAGGACCTGCAGTCACTGCTTGCCAACATCGCCGACCGCGCCGAAGAGATCGGCGCCCGCTACGGCAATGTGACGAAACCTTCGGTCGGCGCCATCCAGCGCACGCTGCTGGTCCTGGAGCAGCAGGGCGCTGCCAATTTCTTCGGCGAGCCGGCATTGCGGATCGCCGACATCATGCGCACCACGCGCGATGGACGCGGCGCCATCAGCGTGCTCGCCGCCGACAAGCTGATGATGAATCCGCGGCTCTATGCGACGTTCCTTCTGTGGCTGATGTCGGAACTGTTCGAGGAACTGCCCGAGGTCGGCGACCCGGACAAGCCGAAGCTGGTCTTTTTCTTCGACGAGGCGCACCTTCTGTTCGACGACGCGCCGAAGGTGCTGGTCGACCGGGTCGAACAGGTGGTCCGGCTGATCCGCTCGAAGGGCGTCGGCGTTTATTTCGTCACGCAAAATCCGCTGGATATCCCTGAAACGGTGCTGGCCCAGTTGGGCAACCGCGTGCAGCACGCACTTCGTGCCTATACGCCGCGCGAACAGAAGGCCGTCAAGACAGCGGCCGAGACGTTCAGGCCCAATCCCGATTTCGACTGCGCAACCGTGATCACGCAGCTCGGCACCGGCGAGGCGCTGGTCTCGACGCTGGAAGCCAAGGGCGTGCCGTCCATGGTACAGCGGACGCTGATCCGCCCGCCATCGTCGCGCCTTGGCCCGATCACGCCCGAAGAGCGCCGCAAGCTGATCACTGAGAGCCCGGTTGCGGGACAATACGACCAGACCGTCGACCGCGAATCGGCTTTCGAGATGCTGCAGAAAAAGGCCAAGGACGCCCAGGAGGCGCAAGCGCAGCAGCAGGAGAGCGGCCGTTCGCGCTGGACCATTCCCGGCTTCGGCAACGACGATCCCCAGCCGACCGGCGGCCGCCGCGCGCCGCGGCCCTCCAACCGCCAGACGGTGGCGGAGGCGGCGATCAAATCCGTCGTGCGCTCGGTCGGCTCGTCGGTCGGACGAGCGATCGTGCGGGGTATTCTGGGGAGTTTGGCCAGGGGGCGATGAGGCAGGGCGAAGGTCAGCTTCGCGCCAGGAGCGGTCATTGCCGCGCAGATCACTCTAAATTCGCATTTGGGGCGAGACCAAAATGGCAGCTTTACATAAAAAAGGGAGAAGCAGACGCACGTCCATCATCTCACCATGACTTCCCGTACAAGAGCCCGGCGCGGTAGAAATGATTTGTTTGGTAGCAGGTCGCCTTCGACCTATCGCTGCCGCGCCGGAAGGCAGAAGCTCAGCTAGACAATCTGGTTGACCTTCCATCCGACGAGATAGAGAATGTCGAACGTCCCCTTGATCGCCTGCTGTCCGCCGACAACGACCTTGGCCGCCATTTTCAGAGTAGCCGAGATGCCGAGGCTGACCAGCTTCTCCAGTTCGGCCGAGCCCTTGAGTTCGCGCGCCAGATCGCCGGAAAGCTCGCCGCTTTCATTGACCTGGAGCGTGATCTCGATCGATTTCTTCTCGATCTCGGCGATCCCGCGAAGGCGGATGACGCTCGACCCTTGCGGGAATTTGAGGTCGTCCACATTCGAGTCCAGCTCCACGGGGAAATTGTTCGCAACCGAGCGCAGCGGGAGCTGGTAGGTCTTTTCCTTGAGCGCGAAGCCGTCGATGTCGAGTCCGGGGATGTTGACGGAAAATTGATCGGTGAACGGCTCGATCTCCGTCGCGATCATCGAGATGCCGACCGTTCGGCCCTGAGCACGATATTGTCCCATTTGACGATCTGGTTCGACGCGAACGGGGTTGGGTTGAGCAGCGTCGACTCCTCGCCCGCCACGAAGACCTCGCCCACATAGGACGCCTTCATCGGCTTCTTGGTGATCTCTTTGCCCTGCCATTCGGAGTTAAGCGATACGGTCCATTTCTTGCCCTTGGCCCAGTCATTCTCGATGACCTGCTTGCGGACGATGGCCTGCTGTGCCGGCGGCAGGAAGCCGGTCGCGGCCTTGAGCTTCTTGGTGCCGTTATCGATCTGATCGCTCTCCACTTGCTGGGGGGTGCGCGCGGGGGGTTCAGGACGAGGGGTAGGCTGGCTGGGCGGTGGCGCCGGCGGACCCGAAGGCGTCGCGCCCGCGCCTGGCGCTGCCCCGCCACCGCCTGGACCGCCTCCGCCCCCGACCGCCGCCTTTTGCGCCTGCACCGCCGCCTCGGCGATCTTCACGCTGTTGTCGGACAGGGTCTTGAGGAGGTCGGCGACCTGCGCCTGGCCAGACATGTCGCGGAAGATGTTGGCGGTGGCGAGCACGCCCAGCGCCGCGCCGAGGCCGGCCGGATCGGGCGCAGGCGACGGATTGACGATGTTGACGAGCGACTGTGGAAAGGCGGTCGGCACCACGCCCGCGTCCTGCGGGCTTGGCGTGACGGGGGTGACCGGCGCTATCTCCGGCGCCTGGATCGGGATCGGGTGCTCGTCCCATTTCCAGAAGCGGGTGTTGTCGATCTCTTCCGAGACGTTGCAATGGCCCAGCTTGCCTTCGGCGAAGACTCCGCGGGTCGGCAGGGTGATCAGCCGCTCCGACTTGGCTGTGGCGAGCGGCAATCGCTCGATCACCGAAGCCCGGTCGGCATCGCTCATCGCGGCCAGCTGGTCCGCGGCGCGCTGGCGCTGCGCGGGGTCGGTGCCGTTCAGCGCCGCGGCGATATCGACCACCAGAGTGTCGTCGATGCCCGACAGGGGCTTGACCAGCGGATAGGCGACATAGCTGCCGAACACTTCGAGCGGGATCGGCTCGACGTGATCGTCCATCGTCGTGGGGGCCCAGGGCACGGCTTCGAACTGGCGGGCTATCGCGTTCACGTCGGTGCCGAGCTGCACGGCCGAGGCGTAGTGGTCGAGGTGCCCCACGACATGGTCCTTGAGCCGCTTGATCTGGTACGATTCCTCCAGCGACAAGCTGCGGTCGGGTGACAGGACGGGACCGATCGGCGGGGGCGGTGGACCTGGGCGCTTGATATCGGAAAAGGCCTGGGACCCGGGTTCGGAATCGTCGATGAACAGGTTTACATCGTTCTTCCCGGGGGGCGTCAGGTCCACGACAAAGCCGAAGCGGTCCCATGCCCTGATCGAGAGGGCGTCAATCCGCCATGAACTGTCATCTCCCCACTTCTCGAATTGAAAACCGATCACCTGCGCCCACGGGATTCGAAGCGAAGGCCCGTCCACGGCCTGGCCGGCCAGCTTGAGGAACGTGAACTGTTCCTGGTCGGTGTCCATACGCTCGCCGCTGTTGATGTTGTGCGCGGCATAGTCCGGCCCGGCGTCGCTCGATCCCTTGTAGACGTAGTGCAGCTCGTGCAGCTTGCTGCGCGCATGGTCGTCGGCCGTGATCACGTAGACGGTGATGTTCTCGGTAGCTTGTTCGCTGGACCAGATGCCGATCTGGAACAGCTCCAGCTCGACGTTCCCCTCCCACCACGGATCGGGCGGATCGAAGTTGGGATCGATCTTCTGGACGACTTGGTGGTTGGCGATCGCATCGCGTTTCTCGATCGCGTCGAACCCGGCCTTCAGGGTCGGATCGAGCAGCGCCGGTTCGAGCAGGTGGCGATGCTTGACCAGGGCCGCCTCGTCCAGCGCCGCCAACCGCTCGGGAAGCTTGGCCAGCACGGCCGGACGCCGCCGCACCCATTCCACTGTCACCCGGTAGTGTCGGAGCACTTCGTAGTAGAGCACGGTCAGCGTGTGGCTGTGGTTGTAATTGGAGAAGGTGCGGGTCTGGATGCTCTCCTTCTCCTCCTGCCGCGCCTGGATCACCACGGTCGAATTGAGCTCGCGTTGGGCCGAGCTGGCCTGGGTGAAACTGTCATTGACCCGCTGGACGTTCTCCGCGGCCAGATCGCGGCTGCCCGAGCTGGTCGCGGTCGATCCGCCCAGACTCCAGGTATTACCCACCGCCGCGCCAAGCCCCAGCCCGCCGGTGCCCGCGCCACCGCTGGCGCCCGAGGACCCCGCCGCGCCGCCCATGAAGGAGGAGCCTTTCTGGAGTTCCTTCAGCCCGGCCTTGACCGTTTCCGTGATTGTTCGGTCGCGGTGCGTCTGGTGTAGCACTTCTTCGGTGAGGCTGGTGGTCTCGTCGCGCTTGGCGAGGCTGTCCCATGACCAGTCGAGAACCGCGAGCCGGACCGTCTCGCCCGGCGCCAGTGGCAGGCTGTAGAGAATCTCGCCGAGCGAATGGCCGAGCGCGTACCAGGAGACCTTATACTCATCGACATAAGCGGCCCGATACCCCGCCTGGGCCGGCAGTCCGAACCCGGCCGGCGCGTCGGTGAGGCGCACCACCTGGCGCAGCACGAATTGCTGGAGCGCGAGGCTGGCCGGAAACAACTCCTCGCATCCGCCTTCGCCGACCAGCGACTTGGGGCTGGCAGCGAACGAAGCGGGCGACAGCCGCCAATCTGTCAGACCCGGATTCTGGAGCGCGCGCGGGCCCATATTGGCGATGGCAGGCGGGAGCGTGTGCCACACCATGGTGATGCGGGCGACGATCGCGTCGAGAGCGAACCGCGCCTGCGCCAGCACTTCGTGGCGGCCGGACTCGCCATAGGGGTAGACCCAGACTGCGAGCTTGAGGACCGCATCGGGATCGTCCCGCCGCGCCGCGATCGCCTCGGCCAGCAGCAGCTTCACTTGGGGCCGCAGCCGGGTGAGGTCGAACGAAGCATAGCCGACATGATCGGTGGTGAGCACGCCGAGCGGCTCGGCCCAGATCGGGGCGGTTTCTTTGGGACTATCTGCCAGCGCGAGATCGAAGCGCGGCGCGAACTCGCGGATCGATGCGAGCAGCAGCCCGGGCAACCGCGCCGGATCGATAGCGGCCATGTTCGCGGCGCTGTCATCGCGCAGCACGTCCTTGAAGACCTGCTCGAACAGCTCCCGGGTCTTTTCGAGGTCGAATAGAGACGCCAGGCTGGCATCGGTTAGCGCCTGGCCGAGCGCGGAGAGGGCGGCGGCCTCGACCCGGTCCCGGACCGCGCCGGTCGCGCTCGGATCGGTAGCGTTCAGGGCCGCGCGGATCGGTTCCCGCAGCCTTTCGTCGGCTGGCGCGCGCGGCGGCAAGATACGTGGCACCGCGATCTCGGCATAGAGAGGCAGTCGCTGGACTGGATTCCCGTTCTCCGGGTCAGTGACGAAAATGGCGAGATGGGTCGGTGGTAACGGCGCAAGCGACGGCATCGGATAATCCCCCTCAGTGATTTCCGCTCGCGAGACGTACCACATCTGGCGACGTGCTCACATTGCAAAAAGACGCAGTGCAGCAAATAAATCAGCCCTGAAAATAGTTATATCGGTCGCCGTATTCTAAAACTGGGGATGGGTTCTCTACTTGGTATTCGTGCCATTCCGATGGTCGCGCCAGTAACGAGCCGCCCTAGACGCGTGGCTGGTCGTGTGTAAGGTACGTTCCTGTCGGAGTGTTTCTTGAATCGAAGGCGGTCCGCGACCGAATCTTTGAAACCGCGAACGAGACCGGCCGCTTTCCGGCAATCGCCTTTGGCCCCTATGTCGGAGCGATTGCGGCGCAGATCTGCCGTTGGCACGCTGACGGTGGACGTCGCGTTCGGTCATAGATTACCGCATAGCGCAAAAGGTTCTTGGTTAGGCAGCTATCTGACCGGAAGCCAGCCAGAGCGGCGAAAGCCCGCCGCCCCTGCGCTTTCGACCAGCTCAGAAGATCGAATTTGTGATCGATTTTATCGGGCCGAGCAGGATCGATCCTTCCGGCACGCCGGCGTCGATCGGAATGGCTTTGCGGTTTGCTGTCGCCACCATCGGCTGGCCGATATCGGCCGTCACCACGACCGGGGTCTTGTTCGGCACACGATCGTAGAGATCGATAATGTCCTGGTTCATCAGGCGAACACAGCCGGACGACACCGACTTGCCGATCGACCTCCATTCCGGCGAACCATGCAAGCGGTAGAGCGTGTCCTGGTTGCCCTGGAAGAGATAGAGCGCCCGCGCGCCTAGCGGGTTCTTGAGCCCCCCCGGCATGCCGCCATTATCGGCGCTGTACGGCTTCAACTCCGGCTGCCGCGCTATCATTTCGTCTGGCGGCGTCCATTTCGGCCATTTCTGCTTCCATTGGACCACGGCATCGCCCGACCATTCGAAGCCGGCGCGGCCGAGCCCAACGCCATAGCGGATCGCCTGGCCGCCCGGGCGCACCAGATAGAGGAAGTGATTGGTCGTGTCGACGACGATGGTGCCCGGCTGCTGGCCGGTCGGATCGTCAACGATCTGGCGCAGGAACTGCGGGTCGATCTTGTCGACCGGTATGGCCGGCAGCTCGAAGCCGCCATCCGACATCGGCCCATACATCGTCAGATAGTCGCCGAGCGCCGGCTCGACATAGGTCGGCGGCGGTGGCTCGGCCGGCTGTTGCGACAGCGTAGTGCAACTGGAGACCGCGACCGAGGCGGCGCCAAGGGCTGCGGCGTTGAGGAAACCGCGACGGCTCAGGCGCAGAGAGGACGATGGGGGTGTGAACATGATTGCCTTTTTTAAGTCTCAAATCGCAACAAAGCATAAATGCGTCCGGTTGCGCGCAGGTGCTCGAGCACTGCCCGGCGCGATAGGCGGTTCCAATTCTGGCCGCAGGGTGGACAAACAAAGGCAAAGCTGTGACTGGATCGTCACTGTTGCGCCGAGGCAACATGTCCGGCATCAAACCCCGGAGATCAGACCTTCGAGTGACGGCAGGATCAGGGCCGGTGGAAAATCCCGGTATTCCTCTGGCTGGTTCGTGCGGTTGATCCACACCGTCCGGAAGCCGAATTTGGTGGCGCCGGCGACGTCCCAGCGGTTGGAGGACTGGAAAGAGACAGCGCCTGGATAGAGGCGCCAGCCCGTGGTGACCATATCGTAGACCGACGGATCGGTCTTGAAGCGCCTGACGCTGTCGACGGAAAAGACGTCGTCCAGGACCTGGTCGAGCGCGGCGGACTTGACGGCCGCCTCCAGCATTTCAGGCGAACCGTTGGATAGGATCGCCAGCCTTGCTCCCGATGCCTTGAGCGCTTTGAGCACGGCCGGCACCTCCGGATAGCAGTCCAGCCGCCAATAGGCTTCGAGCAGCTTCGCCTTCAGCCCGGCATCCGCGGATGGAACCTTGCGCAGGGCGAAATCGAGAGCCTGCTCGGTGAGCTGCCAAAAATCGGCATAGGCTCCCATCAGCGTCCTGACCCAGGAATATTCCAGCTGCTTGGCGCGCCATATCTCGGACAGTAACTGGCCGTCCGGCCCGATCTGGTCGGCGTGACGGCGCACGGCCGCGTGCACGTCGAACAGGGTGCCATAGGCATCGAAAACGTAAGCCGCATGGTGCATGCAACAGTTTTGAGGCTGCGCAAGGCAAGGCGCAAGCGCTGATTGCAGTCCGCCAGCCCGCTGGCCTCAACAAATCTCAGCCAAGCCGGTTGACGGCGGCCGCCAAAGCATCTTCCAATGCGCCGCAACAAGCATCGAACGGAACCTGGCAATGACACTGGCGACTGCGGCGCAATCCGCGACATGGACCTTCGTCGACGGCGACTGGTACGAGGGCAACGTTGCCATCCTAGGGCCGCGCAGCCACGCCATGTGGCTCGGCACCAGCGTATTCGACGGCGCCCGCTGGTTCGAGGGCGTCGCCCCCGATCTCGATCGCCATGCAGCAAGGGTGAACGCCTCGGCGATCGCGCTCGGCCTGAAGCCGACGATGAGCACCGACAAGATCGTCGGCCTGACCTGGGATGGGCTGAAGAAGTTCGACGGCAAGACGGCGGTCTACATCAGGCCAATGTATTGGGCCGAGCATGGCGGCTATATGGGCGTGCCGGCCGACCCGGCCTCGACGCGTTTCTGCCTTTGCCTCTACGAATCGCCGATGATCTCGCCGGCGGGGTTTTCGGTGACGGTGTCGCCGTTCCGGCGCCCGACCATCGAAACCATGCCGACCAACGCCAAGGCCGGCTGCCTTTATCCCAACAACGGCCGGGCCATCCTCGAAGCCAAGATGCGCGGCTTCGACAATGCGCTCGTGCTCGATATGCTGGGCAATGTCGCCGAGACCGGCACCTCGAATATTTTCCTGGTCAAGGACGGCCATGTCCTGACGCCGGCGCCGAACGGCACCTTCCTGTCCGGCATTACCCGCGCGCGCACCATGGCCCTGCTTGGCGAATATGGGTTCACGACGACGGAAAAGACGCTGTCGATCCGCGATTTCCTGGAGGCGGACGAAATCTTCTCGACCGGAAACCACTCGAAAGTGGTGCCGGTCACCCGTATCGAGGATCGCAATCTGCAGCCCGGACCGGTGGCCAAGAAGGCGCGCGAACTCTATTGGGAATGGGCGCATTCGACTTCGCCCGGCTGACCCGCTAAAAAGCGGCCGACGCTTCGTTTCCGGAGTTGTTCCAGACCAATCCAGTCCTATGTTAGTCCGGTATCGACACCGGATTTTTTCACGAGGGAGTACGACCGATGGCTTTTGAATTGCCCGCTTTGCCCTATGACTACGAGGCCTTGCAGCCTTACATGTCCAAGGAAACGCTGGAATATCACCACGACAAGCACCACAAGGCCTATGTCGACAACGGCAACAAGCTGGCCGCCGAAGCGGGCATGGGCGATTTGTCGGTCGAAGAGGCAGTCAAACAGTCCTTCGGCAAGAATGCGGGCCTCTTCAACAATGCCGCCCAGCACTACAATCACATCCATTTCTGGAAATGGATGAAGAAGGGCGGCGGCGGCAACAAGCTGCCGGGCGCCTTGCAAAAGGCGATCGACAGCGATCTTGGCGGCTACGACAAGTTCAAGGCCGACTTCATCGCCGCCGGCACCACCCAGTTCGGTTCGGGCTGGGCCTGGGTCTCGGTCAAGGACGGCAAGCTGGCGATCTCGAAGACGCCGAATGGCGAGAACCCGCTCGTCCATGGCGCGACGCCGATCCTCGGCGTCGATGTCTGGGAACATTCCTACTACATTGATTATCGCAACGCCCGGCCGAAATATCTCGAAGCCTTCGTCGACAGTCTCATCAACTGGGACTATGTGCTCGAACTCTACGAAAAGGCCTGATCCGTTCCAGAAAGCCCCGGCAGAACCGGGGCTTTTCTTTTTCAGCATCAGAACGACAGCTGCAAAAATTTCACGCAAGCGTGAGGCGAAGCGTCGGAATTTTTTAGCCATCCTTGCCGTTTGTCATCGGGGTGGGACCGCATCCTGAATTGCCTTCAACATGGAGCCAAGTGAATGAGAAAGCTTATCCTCGCCATCTCGATGCTCGCCTTCGCCGGTTCGGCGGCATTTGCCGACCCGGTCGCTGACCGGCAGGCCCTGATGAAGGAACGTGGCAAGATCGCCGCCGGCTTGTCGAAAGTGGTCAAGGGCGAGACGCCCTACGACGCAGCTTCGGTGCTGACGGCGTTGCAGGCACTGCAGGCCAATGCCGAGAAATTCCATGCCGGCGTCGACACGCTTTTCCCGGCCGGCAGCAACACCGGCGACACCACGGCGTCCCCAAAAATCTGGCAGGACATGGCCGGTTTCAAGACGGCTGAAGGCAAGTACCTCGCCGACGTCAAGGCGGCGGTCGCCGCAGCACCGGCGGATGCCGAGGCGTTGAAGGCACAGTTCAACACCATCGGCGGCGACTGCGGCACCTGCCATAAGGGCTACAGGGTGAAAAAAGGCTAATCCCGGCCGATGCCCTTGCTGAAGGAGCTCGTCGGCGCCGCCCTCGTTCTGGGCGGCGTCGCCGCGATTGCCGGCTGGTTCCTGTCGGCTCCGGTCAGGCTCGATGCCGCAACGCTGGCTGAGCTTGGTCCTGGCGACGCCACCAGGGGCAAGCGCATCTTCTACGCCGGCGGCTGCACATCATGTCATGCCAAGCCCGCCTCGCAAGGTGACGCCCGCCTTCAGCTGGTCGGCGGCCTTGAACTCAAGACGCCATTCGGCACCTTCGTTCCGCCGAACATCTCGCAAGATACCAGGGATGGCATCGGCGCCTGGTCGGTCGAGGACTTTGCCAACGCCATGCTGAAGGGCGTGTCACCGTCGGGCGAGCATCTCTATCCGGCATTTCCCTATACTTCCTACGCGCGCATGAAGCCGGCCGACATTGCCGATCTCTATGCATTCCTGAAGACGTTACCCGCGGTCGCCGGCAAGGCGCCCGCCAATTCGCTGGGATTTCCGTTCAATGTCCGACGCGGTCTTGGCTTGTGGAAGCTGCTCTATCTGAGCGACCAGCCGGTCGTTTCCTTTCCCGACGGCACATCGGATCCGGTGTTGACAGGCCGCTACCTAGTCGAAGGCCCCGGCCATTGCGGCGAATGCCACACGCCGCGGGACCTTACCGGCGGCACCAGGAAGAGCCAATGGCTGGCAGGTGCCGCCGCCGCCGAAGGCAGCGGCATCGTGCCGAACGTCACGTCGGGCGAGGGCGGCATCGCCGACTGGTCCGAAGCCGACATCGCCAACTATCTCGAAACCGGCTTCACGCCGGACTTCGATACGGTCGGCGGCGCAATGGTCGATGTGCAACGGAACATGGCCGTGCTGACCCCGGAGGACCGCTCGGCGATCGCCGCCTATCTGAAAGCCGTGCCGCCGCATCCCAACGGCTATCCGGCTCGCAAGAAGCCGTCGAGCTGATCCGGGAACCCTGGGAGTCACGAGGCGCATTGCAAACGTCTGCGTATTAGTTGACTTGAATACTCAAGTATCATAGGCGCTTCGGCTGGTTTTCTGGTGGTCCGAAGCTTCTCATGCCCTCTATCGACCTTGTGCCCGAAATCGCCCGTGGCGAGAGTCGCACGGCGCTTCTGTTTGCCGACGGGCGAGCGCTCTCTTATGCGGAACTCAACAGCCGTACGCTGCGCTTCGCCACGCAGCTGGGACAAGGAGAAAAGCTGCTCGTTGCCATCTCGGCCGAAGCCTCGGAGCATGTGGTTGTCGCTTATCTCGGGGCCCTGCGGGCGGGCCACGCGGTGGCCATGATGCCGCCTTGCGACGAGAGGCTGTGGAATGATTTTCTAGCGGCCTTCCAGCCGGATTTCACTTTCCGGCCAGCCGATGGCCGCTGGCGTCTCATCAAAGAGACTCGTCCCAGGAGGGACGCGCAGCCGTTGCACCCCGATCTCGCGCTGCTGCTTATGACATCCGGTAGCTCGGGCGCTGCCAAGGCGGTACGGCTTTCCTACGGCAATCTCGAAGCCAATGCGCGCTCGATCGCAGCCTATCTCGAACTATCGTCCGCCGACCGGGCCGCTTTGGTCCTGCCACTCCATTATTCCTATGGGCTGTCGGTCCTCAATTCCCATCTGATTGCCGGCGGCAGCGTGCTCTTTCCTGGCGTGTCGGTCATGAACGGCGATTTCCTCGGGGTGATCGGCGACGCCGGCTGCACAAATTTTTCCGGCGTACCGTACTCCTACGAACTCCTGGAGAGGGCGCGCTTCCGCGCCGCCGAGCTCAAGGCGCTACGCATGATGACAGTGGCGGGCGGACAACTCAGATCCGACCTTGTCCGCCTCTACCGAGACCACATGCACGCCAAGAGCGGCCGCTTCTTCGTCATGTATGGCCAGACCGAGGCGACGGCGCGCATTGCTTTCGTCCCGCCGGAAAGCCTTTCCGACAGCGAGGAGCGGATCGGCATAGCCATCCCCGGAGGCAGCCTTGGCCTTGTCGATGCCGAAGGAAAGCCGATTAGCCAATCGGGCACTCCTGGGGAACTTGTCTATCGCGGCCCAAACGTGATGATGGGGTATGGCGATCGGCGCTGTGACCTCGCACGCGGCGCCGAGCTCGAGGCACTGAATACTGGCGATATTGCCATGCGGGACGAACAGGGTTTCTTCCGCATCGTCGGGCGCAAGAGCCGCTTCGCCAAGGTTGCAGGCCTCAGGATCGGCTTCGACATCATGGAGCAGGCGCTGGGGCGGGCGGGTATCGCTGCCGCGGTCCTCGGTGACGATGATGGGCTGCAGGCCTATGTGATCGACGTAGACACGACCGGAAGGGCGCAGTGCATCCTCGCCGAGGCCAGTCGTCTCCCGGCCAACCTGGTTTGCGTTGCTGCGCGCGAGAACTTTCCCAGGCTTGCTTCGGGCAAGATTGACTATGCATGCCTTGAGCAGGAGAGGCTGAAAAGGCGGACGGAGGTCCGCTCAGAGACGGGCAGCGTGCTTGGTGCTTATAGCCGCGTATTCTATCCACTGACCGTTGGCTGCAACGACAGTTTCGTCACGCTCGGCGGGGATTCCCTCCGCTTCCTGCAGTTGATCATGGAACTCGAACGCCTTGATGTTCACTTGCCGGACGGCTGGGAACACCTGAGCATCGCCGAACTTGGCAACCGCAGTGGGAGATGGCCCTTCAAGCGCAAAGAGGCACGCGGATTGCCGACCGAGTTGGTGCTAAGGGTGATGGCAATCCTGCTGGTGGTGGTACATCACGAGACGCTCTGGCCTATTCCCGGCGGCTCCGGCGTTATGATGCTGCTCGCCGGCTTCAGCCTGGCCCGCTTCCAGTCAACCCATTTCCTAACCGGTCGATTCCGACACGCGCTAAGGCCTGCGATCGACGTCCTGATCCCCTATTTCCTCATTGTCGCGGCCTATGCAGTCGCCTGGCAGGCGGTTCCTTGGGCCTCGATGACGCTTACAGGTAATTTCGGCTATGCCGAGCCGGAGCGCCACGAGATGATTCCCTATCTTTACTGGTTCATCGAGGCCTATGCGCAGACCCTTCTCGTCTTCTCCCTCATCTTCGCCGTGCCGGCCGCGCGCAGGTTGGCGCAGGTGCGACCCTTCGCCTTCTCGCTCGGCCTGCTGGGGCTTGCCGTCGCTGCGCGTTTTTCCATCCCCCCGTTCGTCGACATCGGCAACCGCCAGATCTTTACGATCTACTGGGTCTTCCACCTCGCCGTCTTCGGTTGGTGTGCCGGTTTTGCCGACAATCCGGCAAGAAGGCTCATTTTGACGGCGTTCGCCGCGGCAGTGCTGGGCTATCTCGCTCTCTGGGAGACAGTTTGGCTCGGCACAACGGTCAAGTATCTAACCATTTTCGCGGCGCTTCTGGCTGTTCTTTACGTGCCGCGTGTTCGCTTGCCGGGCGGGGTGGGCCGTGTGGTGACGCTGATTGCTGTCTCTGCCTTTCCTATCTATCTGTCGCACCGCTTCGTGCTGGCGCCCGTGGCAAGCACGCTACCCGCTCCGTTCTTTCATCTGCTGGCGATTACGGGCGGCATTGGCATCGGTATCGTCGCCGGCAAGGCCTGGGCAAGTCTTCGTAACCTGCTCAGCAGATCTGCGATGGGACGCCAGCCGGAATTGCACTCGGTCTAGCGGTCGCCGAGGAAGTCGAAGCCGGTTTCGAAGAAGTGATTGTAATCGCAGGTCATTTCCTCGCCGGGCGCAATGTCGCGCAAGGCATAGGTCTCCTCCGGCTGCGAGACGTCGCAATTCGGGTCGTCGGCATGGTTCATGTAGCGCGCATCGTCGGCCTCGAAGACGATGTAGTTCGGGTCGCGCCGGTCCGGGTAGGCGTAGCGGTCGAGATAGGTTTTCACCGGCCCGGTTTCCCGTTCGTAGGCCGCCACCTCGATGCGGCGGTCGTATTTCGGGTCGAGCTTCCAGACCAGCGTGCCGCGGAGAATATGGTTCTTGGCAAAGACGCCGATGCCCTGGATGGGCGATTTGTCGAGATAGACATCGACGAGCAACATAGCAGATCCCTGGGTGATTGAGTGTTGGCGGCGGCTTTGAACAGGCCGCGCACTGGGTAGCGCGCGGCCTTTGCAATTGCGAGCGGAAAATCAGGCGTCGGGCCGGGCTGCAGCGGCAAGCTCGGCCTTGCCTGTCACCTTGAGCGCGAAGGCGTAGGTGAAGGCGATTTCCTCCAGCCTGGAAAACCGGCCGGAGGCGCCGGCATGGCCCGAATCCATGTTGATCTTGAACAGCACCGGATTCTCACCTGTCTTGCGGTCGCGCAACCGTGCCACCCATTTGGCCGGCTCCCAGTAGGTGACGCGCGGGTCGGTCAGGCCAGCCAGCGCCAGGATCGGCGGATAGTCGAGTGCGGCGACATTGTCGTAGGGCGAATAGGCGGCGATGGTCCGGTAATCCTCCGCCGAGGCGATCGGATTGCCCCATTCCGGCCATTCCGGCGGCGTCAGCGGCAGGCTGGCGTCGAGCATGGTGGTGAGCACGTCGACGAAGGGAACCTCGGCGACGATGCCGCCGAAGCATTGCGGCGCCATGTTGGCGACCGCGCCCATCAGCATGCCGCCGGCCGAACCGCCTTGCGCGACGATGCGATCATGCGCGGTGTAGCGTTCAACGACGAGGTGCTGGGCGACCGCGATGAAATCGGTGAACGTGTTCATCTTGTTCGCCCGCTTGCCGTCGTCGTACCAGCCATAGCCCTTGTCCTTGCCGCCGCGAACATGGGCTATCGCGTAGACAAAGCCGCGGTCGACCAGCGAAAACAGATTGGTGTTGAACGCGGCCGGCACGGTGATGCCATACGAGCCGTAGCCGTAAAGCAGGCAAGGTGCCGACCCGTCGAGCGGTGTGTCGCGGTGGTGGAGGAGCGAGATCGGCACCAGTTCGCCGTCGGCGGCAGGCGCCATCAGCCGGCGCGTGACATAGTGCTCGGGGTCGTGGCCGGACGGCACTTCCTGGGTCTTGAGCAGCACCCGCTCGCGGGTGCGCATGTTGTAATCGAAGACCTGCGCCGGGGTCGTCATCGACGAATAGGAAAAGCGCATGATCTCGGTGTCGTATTCGTAGGAGCCGGACAGGCCGAGCGAGAAGGCTTCTTCGTCGAAGGAGATCAGGTGCTCCTCGCCGCTCTTGCGGTCGCGTACGACGATGCGTGGCAGGCCTTCCTTGCGCTCGAGCCGGACCATGTGGTCCTTGAAGCCGATCACCGAAAGGATCAGCCGGCCCGCTTCGTGCGGCACCAGTTCCTGCCAGTTGGCGCGCACCGGATCATGGGCCGGCGCCGTCATGATCTTGAAGTCCTTGGCGCCGTCGGCATTGGTGAGGATGAAGAAGATGTCGCCGCCTTCCTCGAGCTCGTACTGCAGGCCGGTCTGGCGCGCCGCAACCAGCTTCGGCTCTGCGAACGGGTCGTTGGCGTTCATGATGCGGTATTCCGACGTCTCATGGTCGTTGATGCCGATCATGATCCACTCGTTGGAGCGTGTGCCGCCGACATCCATGAAGAAGCCCGGATCGGTTTCCTCGTAGATCAGCCGGTCGTTTTCAGGACTGTCGCCAAGCGCATGGAACAGCACTTTGGAAGGACGGTGGTTGGGGTCGAGGCGGGTGTAGAAAAAGCCGTCATTGCCGGCATCCCACACACCGCCGCCGCCGGTGTCCGGGACCCTGTCCGCCAGATCGTTGCCGCCGGCGAGATCGCGGACGCGCAGCGTGTAGAATTCGGAACCCTTGTCGTCGAAGGCCCAGAGCAGCTTGCTGTGGTCGTCCGAATGATCGACGCCGCCCAGGCGGAAATAGGGCTTGCCCTCGGCCTCGGCATCGCCGTCGAGCAAGATCTGCTTGTCGCCGCCGTCGCGCGCCGTGCGGAAATAACGCGGCTGCTGGCCGCCAAGCTTGAAGGAGGAGCCGTAGGCGTAGGGCCCATCCGTCATCGGCACGGAAGAATCGTCTTCCTTGATGCGTCCCTTCATTTCCGCGAAAAGCTGCTTCTGCATTTGGACCGTATCGGCCATCAGCGCCGCCTGGTAAGCATTCTCGGCTTCGAGGTGGGCGCGGATTTGGCCGTCGAGCAGGGACGGATCCCTGAACATCTCTTGCCAATTGGTGGCCCTCAGCCAGGCATAATCGTCCGTCCGCGTCATGCCGTGATGCGTGTCGAAGATCGGCCGCTTCTCCGGCTGCGGTGGGGTGGCGGTCGGAAACACTGGGGTTTTGGTCATTACGTCTCGCTATGGAAGTTACTTGAATGGCGAATGAACACGCCGATCAGCGCGGGTTCAAGGGCTACGATCTATTGTCGTGGTGCCTTCAGAAGATGGGCGGAGGAGAGGACAATGAATATTTTTTCTCGGACTGCCGCAGCCCTCGCCGTCGCTGCGATGACCCTGGCCAATGCCGGTCAATCACATGCAACTGCCTTTGCGGCTTGGCAAGTGGCCAATGTGCCGTTCGGCGACACGCTCAACGTGCGCAAATATCCTTCAGGAACCTCGCAGAAGCAGGCCGCCTATCCCAACGGGACGGTGCTGCAGATGACCGGCAAATGCACCGGTGGGATAAACCTGCTCGATCTCGCCCACCATTCGTACTGGCAGCAGAAACAGAAGATCCGCCATCACTGGTGCCAAGTCTGGCACGATCCGGCACAGAACGGCCAGTTCGTCACCGGCTGGGTCTACGGGAAATACATCACCCCGTTTCAGTGACGCAGCACGCCGCTCCGGCCGAAGGCTCACGAGCAACAGTAACGCTTCTCAACCTATGATTTTACTGAATCCGCCGATTGGCCAGGCTGTAATGCTGCCGGCAGGATCAAGCATTGAGCTCTATTTACCTGCTGCCGTCTGTGTAATGGCTGCTTGCCGCGGCGTCAGTCGATGCTGGTCTGACCAGAAAAAACGGCAAAGTTACACTCTGCACGAAAGAGTGAAGCTGAATATGAAAGATTTGACTTGCATCGCTGAATAGACCGCAAGAAGCGAATTGACTTACTTGGCGCCCAGGCCCATTAAGATACCGCGACGCGAATCGCGGAGGCTTTTTCCTGCACAAGTTCGCGCGATGCCCAGCCTATCAGAACGGGCGCAAACAGAAACAATTCTCGTTGGGGCCTGAACGCCATGGATATTACCGAAACACCTTCCAGAAACAGTGACGCGCTGATCGAGCTCACCGCCGACGTGGTGGCCGCCTATGTCAGCAATAATCCCGTGCCGGTCGGCGAATTGCCGAACCTCATCGCCGATGTCCATGCCGCTCTCGGGCGCGTCGGCGGGGCCGCCGAGCAGCCGCCTGCTGACAAGCAGAAGCCGGCGGTAAATCCGAAGCGTTCGGTGCATGACGACTACATTATCTGTCTCGAAGACGGCAAGAAGTTCAAGTCGCTCAAGCGTCACTTGATGACCCACTATGATCTGACGCCGGACCAGTATCGCGAAAAGTGGAACCTGGACCCGAGCTATCCGATGGTTGCGCCCAATTATGCGGCCGCCCGTTCGCAGCTCGCCAAGAAGATGGGTCTCGGCCGCAAGCGCAAGGGACGCTGACAAGCGGCTCTTCCGGTTTGACACTCAAACGGCGCCCGCGGGCGCCGTTTTGTATTATGGGGTCAAGGTCGAACCCGCCACGCTGCCGGCAACTGCCGTCCGGTCAGGCGGTCTGCTTCAGCGCTGCCTCGGCGTCACGCTTGATGCGCTTGACCATCGAGCGAAGACCATTGGCGCGCTGCGGCGACAGGTGCTCGTCAAGTCCGAGCGCCTTTAGCGTTGCCTCTGCGTCAGTCCTCTGGATTTCGCTGGCCGGCCGTCTCGAAAACAGCGCCAGCATGATGGCGACCAGGCCGCGCACGATATGGGCGTCGGAATCCCCCTTGAAGGTGATAACGGGATCGCCGCCTTCGCCCTGTTCGGTGGTCAACCAGACCTGGCTGACGCAGCCGGGCACCTTGTTGGCCGGTATGCGTTGCTCGTCGGGAAACGGCGGCAGCGCTTCACCCAGTTCAATCACATAGCGATAGCGGTCTTCCCACTCGTCGAGCAGGGAAAAGTCGTCGCGGATGGTCTGGATCGTCGTCGTCATTCCCCGGATATAGTCATCCGGCGCTGCCACGTCACGGAAAAAGAGGAGAAACGCCGCAGGTGCCGGGCGCGGGGAGCTTTACGGTTTGGCGATGAATTCGGCCGAAACAGTCTCAGTTCTTTGCCGGCAAGTGCACTTTCAGCGGCAAATCGACTTTCGCCGGCAAGACGATTTCCTCGGGCACGCTGCCGGTGGTCGTCACCGTATCGGGTTCAGCGGCCTTGTCGTCCAGCATGGCGGCCGCGATCTTGGCGGTCTCCTTTGCCCGGGCGGTGATGGTGTGCATTGCCGATTTGCCGGTCTCGCAAACGTCCGGCTTGCGCTCGCAGATGCCGGCGATGTCGCCGACGGCTTCGCGCGCGGCAAACAGCGCCTGGAGCGGCCCGACGCTTTCGCGGCCCGCATCATCGGAGCCGACACCCAGCGGCAGCGCCAAAAGCACCAGCGAAAACCAGAAAGCAGCTCTTATCAGAAAGCCCATCTGTCTGTCCTTTATGACGGTCATGCATTCGAACCGCACGACCCTTGTACCGCGATATTGGCACAGACGCGCAAAGGACGGCTTGTCTCGAAAGCAACAGTTTTCCTCAAATTTTAGGCAGATTCGAAACGAAGCGTTTTGAAGTTCATTAGCCTCGAAAGGCTCAGATTTTATTCAGCAAATGATAACCATCCAACCGCTTGTTTTTCCTCGTTATTTTTTGCATTGGTGACAGTTTGATGCCATCGGCCGCAACGTCAGGCGCGGGCGGTCCGGATAACGCTCCGTTTACTATGGCGGCAATTGCCCCGGTTTTTCCCCGCCGGTATCCCGATATTTGCAGCCTGCCGGGGGACGATCGGCCCAGCCTTATCCATTCCTTAAACGCTGGATGCGAGTTTCGGATCGACAAAAGCCGCCTGCAAAGCAGGGCCGTTCACGACCGGGTGCGTTGAGTTGAGTGCGATCAAGGCCAGATACGCCGAGTTGCCAGGCGCGATAGCCGCCGGTTGCGAACGGATGGTTCATCCGTCCGTCCTCGGTCAGAGCGATCGTCGCCACCACAGCCGGTTCATTGGCGTCATGCTGGCGGCTCCTTTCTTCAGCGCGGGTGCAGCGGTGACGCTGGTCACGTCGGGCATGGGGGCGGCCGTTACTGTTGCTGCGATCTTTGCGGCGTTCGGCCTTTGCTGGTTCGCCGCCCTGCTGGTGGCTGCATCGGGCAAGATGACCCTGGCCGGCCAACTCGCCGTGGTCGTCGGCAGCGTTGCGCTCGGTGCCCTTATCGCTGCTGCCGGCGGTCTGGCATCGCCGGTTGCCGTGCTCGCGGTGGCGCTGCCGTTTGAAGCCTGGTGGATCGGCCAGTCGCGCCGGGCCGTGATCTGGGGTGCCATATCGGCCCTTGTCGCAGTCCTGCTGCAGCCTTTCGCCGGTTCCGTCTTGCCGCTCGGCCAGACCGAAATCGCCGTATGGCACTGGCTGGTACCACTGGCCTGGGCGCTGACGCTCATTCCGCGTATCGCTCCGCTTCGTGGCGCTGCCAACGCACAGCTCGATCCGGCCGGCAGCGACCGGCTCGAAGACCTGATCGATGCCGTCGTGCTGCGAATCGCGGCGCATGGCGAGGTTCTGGACGCCTCGGCCAAGGCACGCACTATGCTGAGGCTGCCGCCGGAGCTGCTTTTCGGCACCGGACTTTTCGATCGCGTCCATCTGTCTGATCGCGTCCCGTACCTCAGTGCGCTGGCCGATATGCGCGATGGCGCCCTGTCGCGCCGGCTCGACCTTCGCGTCCGGCTGCCGCAGAACAGCGGCGTGACAGCCGACAATTACCAGCCATTCTCGCTCGAGATGATGCGCGCGCCGGGGCAGGAGACTGTCTTCACGCTCGTTCTGCGCGAAAACGATGAAGTGGCCGGACTGCGCCAGGAGCTTGCCGCAGCCAATGAGGCGGCTGCCTCCGCCGAGGTGGCGAAAGGACGCTTCCTTGCCGTCGTCAGCCACGAGCTGCGCACCCCGCTCAATGCCATTATCGGTTTTTCCGACATGCTGCTGCACGAGATGTTCGGCAGCTTCAAGGATCCTCGCCAGAAGGAATATGTCGGCTTGGTCAGGGATTCGGGCCAGCACCTGCTTGCCGTCGTCACCTCGATACTCGACGTATCGCGGATCGAATCGGGCGCCTACGCGACCGAACCGGAACCGTTCCGCTTCCGCGAAGCAGTCGAGATGTGCCAGTCGATGATGCGCCTGCAAGCCGAGGCAAAGACCATCGATCTGCAGGCCCAGATTGCGCCGGACGCAGGCGAAATAAATGCCGACCGGCGCGCAGTGCAGCAGATCCTGATCAATCTCGTCTCCAACGCGATCAAGTTCACGCCCGAAGGCGGCAATGTCGTCATCGGCGCCAAGCGGATCGGCTCGCGGCTGCATTTCTGGGTCCGGGACACCGGCATCGGCATCGCCGAGGAAGATTTCGCCAATCTCGGCAAGCCGTTCATGCAGATCCAGAACGACTATACCCGCCGTTTCGAAGGCACAGGGCTCGGGCTTTCGCTGGTGAAGGGGCTGGTGGCGCTGCACGAGGGCACCATGTCGATCGAAAGCATGCCGGGCGAGGGCACCACGGTGACGATCAGCCTTCCCGTGAGCGGCCCGACGGGCCGCTCGACGGAGAAGACTGGCGTGGTGCCGATGTCCGCAGCCAAAGCCAGAGCGGACGGTGGCAAAGGGGAGAGCAATGGGTCGCTCCGCAAAACAGCCTAAGGCGGTCAAACGCCGCGGCAATGCCTTCGAGCACGGAGCGATGGCGCTGGGCAGCCTGATCTCGCGCAATCCTGTTGTGGTCGGCGGCTCCACCGCATTCCTGGTGACGCTGTTCTACGTCTCGGCGAACGCTCTTTGGTACCAGCCCTTTCCCCATGCCGGCGCGTTTTTCGTCACCAGGAGCATCGAGCGCTTTCCCCGGGCGGAGAGCGACGAGCCCGAAACAACCATCAATATCGTGCGTCCGGCCGCTGCGCCGATCAAGAGCGACCCGGTCGTCGAACAGGTCCAGGGCATCTTGAAGGATCTCGATTTCTATTCCGGCACCGTCGACGGCATTCCCGGACCGAATACGCGCAAGGCCATCCAGGCCTATCAGCAGAAGGTCGGATTGAATGCCTCCGGCGAGATCGACGGCGTCCTGCTGGATCAACTGGGCGCCACGCCAAAGACCGCGGCCGTGGTTCCGCGTCCGGTGCCGCGGCCGGTCGAAACGGCCGCTGCTCCGGCCGCCATTCCGGTATCCGCACCGGCAAATGCGGCAGCGCAAACGCCTGATCCCCGCATCGTCAAGATCCAGGCCGGACTGAAAGCGTTCGGCAATGACGACATGCAATTGGATGGCGTCGTAGGCGCGCGCACCAAGGCCGCGATCAAGGAATTCCAGGCGCTGTTCGGCCTGCCCGAGACCGGCGAGCCCGACGAGATCGTCTACGTCAAGATGCGCGAGATCGGCCTGACCAACTGAGGGTCGTGACGGCCGCTTGGCGGTCGGCTCGGCAAAGACCGTTTACGGTCTTCCGGCCGATGCTGTAAGGACCGCCGCATGTCCAGGAATTTTTTATGCGCGTAACCACCGATCTGTGGGTGTCGGCGCTGTTGCGCCGGGTTTTCAGTGCCGGCGGCTTTGCCGCCGTGGTCAAGCGCGGCGCGACGGAAGCCGGCGCGGTTTTCGTGCTGGCGCGTGGCAGGCTGGGGGAGATGGCGCTGTTCGGGCCGGCGCCGCAGACGAGCTACGATTCGGCCAGGCCGGACGACCGCTTTTTCAGCCTGCTCGGCGAAGGCGACGATGCCGCCATCTTCGACGCGCGGCTGGAGCGCGAGAATAGATTCGATCCGGATATCTGGGTGGTCGAAATCGAGGCGGGCGCCATTCCCGTTGAGGAGCTTATCTCGGTCAAGACGTCGTAACGGCAAGCCTTCAGACGCGACGCGCCTTTGGGGTGGCGGTTATATCGGCGCTGTTCGGCTTGCGCAGGTCGGCATTTGCGGCGACGCGCCCAGGCTTGCGAACTATTTTCGACACGGTGTCGGCCTTCCAGCCGCGGAGCCTGTCCAACGCCGCGTCGCGGTGCAGCAGGCGGTAGCGGTCGAGGAAGATGCGGATCGCCTGCGGGTGCGGAAACTCGGTCGGATAGATGGCCGCCGTGATCAGGAACGCCTTGTCTTCACTAAGGTCGAGCGCGCGCAAGGCGGCCAGCAGCGGCGTGTAGTTGTGACTCGCAGTGAGCGTTCGCGCCGTTGAGAAATCGACTTCGAGCGCATCGGCGAGCGCTGTCTGGAAGAACGCCGCATTGCCGGTCAGCGCGGTCTCGCGCAGCTTGACGTAGGTTTGCGGCTCGACGAACGAACCGATGGCGGTGCCGCTCTCGGCGCGCATCATGGATCGCAGCCGGCGGCGTACAGTTTCGGCGGCGGCATCGGAAGCCTCCTGCCTGCTGGCATCGGCCGCAACCACTTCGGCATTTTCAGACGCGGCGTTGGCAGTCGCCTCGGGCTGTTGCGACCGTACCAGCGTCGGCCTTTCGAGCACTTTGATGAGATCCGCGATCGTTTGATTGAGATCCTTGCGGCGGGCAATGGCACGGGCATGCGGCAGGCCGTGACGCCCGATCAGCGCGATCAGGTCGACGTCGCTGAGGGCGCGCGAGCGGATGAGCAGCGGAGCGGCGATGTCGACCCGCTCCTGGCAAAGCCGCCGCACCAGCGCGGCGGGTGCATATTCGCATTCGGAAAGGGCTGCCGCGACGTAGCGGCGCGATTCAACCGAGACATTGTCGAAAAGCGGCAGCGTCAGGTCTTCGAGCTGCGCGATCTCCCGGCGCGAAGGGCGGGTGAGCGAACAGAATGCCGACACGGCGGCGCGGAACAGCCTTTCGGCCTTTCCCGATTCAGCTCCTGCTGCGATTTGCCTGAAATCCGAAGCTGACACGAAGGATACGCCCGACACTCGACACGATCTGGAGGGCGCTCTGCCGGGCTGTACCGGTTTCGCGTTTCCCAAGAACAAAGATCAATTTAGCGGCGATCCGTTAGCGCTCCGTTAACCTACTGCCTTCTTAATCGACTGTGGAGGCGTTGCGTTGTGCTCCGGGGCAACCGAGAGGAATACGCGAACCATGGGCATGGTACTGTCTTTCGTGCCGCGAACGGCGGCAACCAATCGAGCACAACAAACCGCGCCGGCGGCAGTGATCATCTTTCCCGGGGTGCGCTACGAGCAGCGGCCGCTGACGGGCGAAACGCGGCCGGCCGGCCCCGACAAGCCGGGACCTTCGGGGACATTGCCGGTACCGCATCACTGAGCATCGGAACCGGCTTAAAAATCCTGCAGCTCGCAGGAACTCTGTTCGAGAAACCGCGAGACGATCGGCTTCCAGCTGTCGTCGGGCACGAACGAACGGATGACGAACACGCCTTCCTCTATCGGCGCCTCGACGAAGATGGCCCCTTGCAGTTCCTCGGGAAGATCCTTGCGGACCTCGATCATCTGGGCCGGCGTCAGCACAACGGTGTCGAGCACGCCTGCGGTCGCGCTGTGGTCGTTGAACGAGTAGATGTTGTGGCCGCCGCGGTCATAGACCGATATTGACCAGAACGGCACCTTTCCCGGCGCCTTGACCCGCACCATCCCCTCGGCAAGGTCGAAGCGGCAAGCCGCCGCATAAAACAGCGGATCGACCGATTTCACCACCGGCGCGCCGCCGGCTTCCGCGTCGAGCCTGGTCATCTTGTAGAGATCCGAAGCCATGGCCAATCGCGACCAGGCGTCGCGTTCGGAAAACTCGGGGACGAGCAGCAGCACGATGATGTGCACGATGCCGGCGCCGAGCAGGCCGAGCAGCACGGCATGCAGCAGGCTACGCATTGCAGCCGACCTTTTGGATCTGCGGCAGCGTGACGTCCGAGAGACCGGTGCTGCTGGCGATCGGCGTGTCGTAGAACGTAAGCACCAAGTACATCTTGCCGGCGCCGCTGGTCAGCAGCCAGTTGCCGGGCGCAGGGCGGCTGCCGACGGAAATGACCACCGAATTGTCGGCCTGGCGCAGCACTTGATAGGACTGCAGCGCAGCCGGCCTCGGCTTGCCGGTCTCGACCACGCCAAGCGACTGGTCGGCGGCATAAAGCGTCCAGAACCGGGCGGTGGGAAAGCCGCCCGCAATCTTGTAGGCACATTGCCGCTTGAGCTGTTCGCCGCCGGAATCGCGCTCGGCTATGAAGGACAGTCCTTCCGCCTGTCCGAGCGCCAGCACGCCTTCGCGAGCCACGCGGGCCTTCGAATAGGGATCCGCCGTCGGCGTGCCGATATCGGGGAAGGCGGTCCATTGGCCGATCCTGATCGCGCCGACGCCGTCCTGCAGCTTCAGTGCATACCAGACGCTGCCGCCACCGCCGACGACGGCGATGGCAAGCGAAAGCAGTGTCAGGAAGGCGTTCTTGAGCATGAGGAGGCAGGGAACCGAAGGCCGGGGACTGAAAGATTGCCGCCCGGGGATATCTCGGCGCAGGGCCTTGTGGCAAGCGGCCCCGCGGAATTGGCCGTCACAGCGCCGACAGGGTCTCCGGTGCAGCGGGCGCATCGAGCACGGGTGCCGCCTGGAACAGCTTGGTCAATTCCTTCAGGGTCTGGGTGGTCCGGCTGGACAGCACCGGCGGACGCTCGGCGGCGGCATCGGCTGCTGCCTGATCGGCGTTCTTCTTTTCCGCTTCCTCGGCCTTGGCGGCAATTTCGGCATCAAAGAAGGGGTGATCGAGGCCGGGGATCGGTCTGAGGTCGATATTCTGGTGCGCATAGAGCATCAGGCGCTGCCACACCATGGCCGGCAGCGTGCCGCCGGTCATCTTGTTGGTCGCGGTGAAGTCGTCATTGCCGAGCCAGACGGCGGCCGTGTAGTTGCCGGTAAAGCCGACAAACCAGGCATCGCGGTAGGACTGGGTCGTGCCGGTCTTGCCGGCGACGACGATGTTTGGAAGGGCTGCGCGCCGGGCAGTGCCGATCACCGGCACCGCCGCCAGCATGGTGTTCATGTATTTGAGCGCCTGCTCCGACAGCACCCGGTGCGGCGGCGGCGCATCCTTGGCGAAGTCGTAGACCACCTCGCCGGTACGGGTGAAGAGTTGGCTGACGCCGTGCCGGGTTCCGGCAAAGCCGTTCTGGGCGAACACGCTGTAGCCCGTCGCCTGGTCCATTACGGTCATGCCCGACGTGCCGAGCACCATGGTCTTGTGCGATTCCAGCGGCGACTCGACGCCCATCGCCTCGGCCATCGCCTTGATCGGCTTGATGCCGAGATAATCCTTGGCCAGCCGCACCGGCACCGTGTTGATCGATTTGGCCATCGCCGTGATCAGCGTCACCTTGCCGGCCGACCCGCCATTGTAATTGTGGGGCGACCAGCTGCCCCAGGAGATCGGTCCGCCGGAAACCACCGAATCCGGCGTGAAGCCATGCTCCATCGCCGTCGCATAGACATAGGGCTTGAACGAGGAGCCGGTCTGGCGAAGTGCCTTGGTGGCGCGGTTGAACTGGCTGGCGCCGTAGTCGCGGCCGCCGACGATCGCCCTGACCGCGCCATTGGTCTCGATGACGACGATGGCGCCCTCGGTGACGTTGTATTCCTTGCCGAACTGGCGGAGGTGGAACTCCATCGATTCTTCGGCCGCCTTCTGGATGTTGGCGTCGAAGGTGGTGTGGGCGACGAGCGAGTGCGGGCCGCCTTTGGCGGCGATCTTCTTGACCTCGTCGAAGGCCCAGTCGAGGTAATAGTCGGGGCTCTTCTGCTCGCCGCGGTCGACGATTTCGGCCGGGTGCAATCTTGCCTGCAGCACCTGGCCTTCGGTCATGAAGCCGGAATCGACCAGGTTGGACAGCACCACATTGGCCCGCGCCCGGGCGGCGGGCAGGTTTATGTGCGGCGCATATTTGGTCGGCGCCTTGAACAGGCCGGCCAGCATCGCCGCCTCGGCGAGGTTCAGGTCCTTGACGCTCTTGCCGAAATAGAAATCGGCTGCCGCCTCGATGCCGAAGGTGCCGCCGCCCATATAGGCGCGGTCGAGGTAAAGCTGCAGGATTTCCTTCTTCGACAGATTGGCTTCGAGCCACAGCGACAGGAAGGCTTCCTTGATCTTGCGCTCGAACGTCCGTTCATTGGTCAGGAACAGGTTCTTGGCCAGCTGCTGGGTGATGCTCGAGCCACCCTGGACGACGGAATTGGCCCGCACATTCTCGAATATGGCGCGCGACAGGCCGAGCACATCGATGCCGTAATGGTCGAAGAAACGGCGGTCCTCGGTGGCCAGCACCGCCTTGATGACATGGTCGGGCATCTCGTCGACCGGCACCGAATCGCGCTGGATGATGCCGCGTTGGCCGATCTCGTTGCCGTAGCGGTCGAGGAAGGTGACGGCGAAGTCGCCTTGCGTGCGCCAGTCGCCGGCGGTTATCTGGAAGGCCGGCAAGGCCAGCGCCAAAAGCACGACGATGCCGCCGGCACCGAGCGTAAAGCCTTCACTCAACAGTTCGATCAGGCCGCGGCGCCAGCCGCCGACGCGGAAACGCCGCGAGAAGATGGTCGCCGTCTCCCAGAACTGGCGTGCCCTGAAGCCGATTTCGTAGACCGAGGAATCGATCCACGCATCCACCGCCAGCAGCCTTGCGGCGATCGGACCTCTTCTCTTGCGTGGTTGCAAAGGACTGGCCATTCCAGGATCCGGCTGCGGCGATGCCGCCAACTGAGAAACCGCATGCCGGCAATTTCACGGCGGCGCGCCGCTATGACTATTCGTCCATTTTGGCGCTGCCTACAAGGGCGATGAAGATAAGGGCGATGAAGATACAGCGGGAGGTTTGTCGAGGGGAAGACGGCTCCCGCGAGGCGTCAGCGAAGGATGCTGACCGCCCTGCGCGAGTAGGTGGTGTCGTTAATCTGGGCGAGCATGAAGGCCGCTACGTCGGCCCGCGCCAGTGTCGGCAGCAGCGACGCCGCCCGGATGCCATTGCCATGGCGGAATTCACCCGTTGCCGCTCCATTGCTCAGCTTGGGCGGCCGCACGATGGTCCAGTCGAGACTGGATTGAACGATCAGGCTTTCCTTCATCTCATGGTCCTTCACCTCATTGCGCAGCACCAATGGCACGATGATGTTGCCGAACAGGGGGCCTTGTTGCCACCGGCCGTCGCGAACCCCCAGGAATGAAAGATAGATCAGCCGTTCTGGGCCGGCCTGCTGCATGGCCGCGACGATGAAGCCGATGCCCGCAACCACGGCCGGGTCGCGTCTCAGCGGCACGCCGCCCCCGAGGCAGCTGAAGACCGCATCATGTCCGACAACGGTGCGTTCGACCGCCTGTCGATCGGCGACATTTCCGACAATCACCCTCAGATTTTCGTGGCTGATGGCAAGCTTGCCGGGCGTGCGGACGAAGGCGGTCACCGCATGGTCCTTTGCCAACGCCGCTGAGACGAGCTCACGACCTGTCGCGCCGGAAGCACCAAAGATCAGCAGCTTCATTGTCCGCTCCCTGCAAACCGTTAGCCTGGCTTGCGCCCGGCGACGAAGGCGACCGGCGCTCCGGTTGGACCGGACAGCAGCCGGCTATCGGCATAGCCGCTCTGATCGACCAGCTCCTGGGCTGCGCCTTTTTCGAAGACCGTGCCGCCCCACATTGTGGTGCGGAAGCGGGCGAGGGCGTCCCCCAGTGCGTCGGGTCCGGGATTGATCATTGCCAGCAGCAGCCAGCCGCCGGGCCGCAATGCGGCGTGGCTGCGCCTGACGATGAGCCTGACATCCGGCTCGGGGATGAAGGCGCTTGGCACGAAGACCAGATCGAACGCGTTCATGTCCGCGATATCCTGCCCGAGGCCGGTGCGCAGTTCGATGCGATGTTCGAGCGCGGCCGCCCGGACGTTGGCGGCGGCCTGTGCGATGGCTTCGGGCAGGGGATCGATGCCAACCGCCTTCAGGCCGGGCCATTGCCGAAGCATCGACACCGACAATGCGCCGACGCCGACGCCGATATCCAGGAACGCTGCGCCCGGTGCAGCGAGCCTCTCCGGCAAATCGGCAAGTTGTGGCGCGATCATCCGCTTCAGCAGCGCCGGGAAGCCAGACGAAACATCGCCGAAGGCCTGCCGCAAACCGGCTTCCAGGCCCTCCGCGCTTTCGGAGGAGCCCGACAGCAGCTTGCCACCTGAAAGCAGGTCGACCCGGATGCTGGCCAGCACCGGCGCAAGTTCGATGACGCCAGCACTTGCCACGACATCGGCGGCGCCGAGTTCGGCGAGCACGGCTTCTGTGCGCCGGGCGGCACTGCCATCGAGTGGCGTGCCGGAAATACGCGCCTCCATCGCCAAACCGAGCGCCACCAGCGCATTGGCCGACGTCGCGAGCCGCGCCACCATCGTTCGCAAACCTTCGATGTCCATCGATCGCTTCCCTGAATTGGATCTGGCCTATTCTCGCGCGGACGACATATTCGGGGACATTTGCAATTTCCGGACATCTTTGTGCAAAACTGCACAGGTGCGCGGCTGGGAATTGATCTAGAATGGGTTCGTGATCAGAACCGGCGAACCGGACTGGAATGATTTGCGCTATTTTCTCGCTGCCGCCCGCGCGGGAACGTTGTCGGGAGCGGCGCGCGCACTCGGCGTGCGTCACACGACGATCAGCCGGCGCCTCGCTGCTCTTGAAGGAGCGCTCGGGGTTTCGCTTGTCGTGCGAACGCGGCAGGGCATCGAGATCACGCCGCTTGGCCGGACATTGCTGCCGCTCGGCGATGATCTTGAACGTATCATGGAAGCACTGACGACCCTCGTGCGTTCGGGCAAGAATAGCGTTCGGCTTGCACTGCCGTCCGGGTTCAGCCCTCTTTTTGCAGAGCGTATAGCTGCATTCCACAAGGGCCATCCGGATATCAATCTTGAACTGACGAGCGGCAGCAGGCCTGTGGACCTGCAGCACGGCGAGGCCGATCTCGCGGTCAGGATCGGCACCGTGGCCGACGACGATTTGATTGCGCAGAAGCTTTGCGTTGCGGGCTGGTCAATTTATGCGTCCCAGCGCTATCTCGATCGCCATCCAATGCCCATCGATCCTCGCAATCTGGCTGGACACGAGATCATTGGATTTCACGCAAGCCTCGCCGGCGTACCCGGCGCCAAGTGGATAGAGGCGCACGGCGCCGGCGCGACAATAGTCTTTCGTGTCGCCGAAATGACCGAAATGCTGGCAGCGGCTCTGAGTGGCGCCGGTCTGGCGGTAATGCCCTGCATGTTGGCCGAAGCCGAACCGCGGATGGTGCGCCTTGCCCCCGACATTCTCGGCAACCATCCGGTGTCGCTCGTCTATCGCCGCGAAATCGGGGCGGAGGCGCCGGTGCGCGCCGTCATCCGCTTCGTTGCTACGGTCATCAAGGACCATGCCGTGCTGATCAGCGGCGAGACGCGGTAGGGGTCTGGTTCCGCGCTTGCGCGAGGTGCCGAGGATTGGCAGTCGTCACATGGGACGCTTGTCCGCGATCTTTTTCGGGTCGCGGCCTATCGTGCCGGCGTCGGCTTTCCTGTGCTTGTCGGCAAGCCTGCGAATGCGATCGAAGCGGCTTTCCTCGGCCACTTTGGTCTTCGCCGCCGCATTTGGCTTCGGGACGAATGCGATCATGGATCGATCTCCTTGCCGATGGTGCGCGCCGGGGAAGATACCCCGGCGGCTGTCTTTCAGGCTTGTTTCCGGCAGCGGCTGGTCAATAGCCCATGGCGCCGGTCGAAGCAGCGGCTTCCTTGGCCGAAACGTCGGTGATCATGGCTTCAGCAGTGATCAGGAGCGCGGCAATGGAGCCCGCGTCCTGCAGCGCCGTCCGCACCACCTTAGCGGGGTCGACGATGCCGGCCTTGATCATGTCGACATAGACCTCGTTCTGGGCATCGAAGCCCTGATTGTGGTCCTTGCTGCCGGCGAGCTTGCCGACGACGATCGAACCTTCGACGCCGGAATTCTCGGCAATCTGCCGGATCGGCGCTTCGAGCGCCCTCGACACGATCGAAATGCCCGCCGTCACATCGGCATTGGCTCCGGTCAGCCCGTTCAGCACAGCCTTGGCGCGCAGCAACGCGACGCCGCCGCCGGGAACGATGCCTTCTTCCACGGCGGCGCGCGTGGCATTCAGCGCATCGTCGATGCGGTCCTTCTTTTCCTTGACCTCGGATTCGGTGGCGCCGCCGACGCGGATGACGGCAACGCCGCCCGCCAGCTTGGCGAGACGTTCCTGCAGCTTCTCCTTGTCATAGTCGGAAGTGGTTTCCTCGATTTGCCCCTTGATCTGCTGGACGCGCGCCTGAATGGTGGTCTTCTCGCCGGCGCCGTCGATGATCGTGGTGGTGTCCTTCTCGATCAGCACGCGCTTGGCGCGGCCGAGCATGTCTATGGTGATGTTCTCCAGCTTGATGCCGAGATCCTCGGAAATCATCTGTCCGGCGGTGAGCACGGCGATGTCTTCCAGCATCGCCTTGCGGCGGTCACCGAAGCCAGGAGCCTTGACGGCCGCGACCTTGAGGCCGCCGCGCAGCTTGTTGACGACCAGCGTCGCCAGCGCTTCGCCCTCGACGTCCTCGGAGATGATCAACAGCGGCCTTCCGCTTTGCACCACGGCTTCGAGGATGGGCAGCAGCGCCTGCAGATTGCCGAGCTTCTTTTCGTGGATGAGCACGTAGGGGTCTTCCAGCTCGGCGCGCATTTTTTCGGCATTGGTGACGAAATAGGGCGAGAGATAGCCTCGGTCGAACTGCATGCCTTCGACGACGTCGAGTTCGGTTTCGGCGGTCTTGGCTTCCTCAACGGTGATGACGCCGTCATTGCCGACCTTGTCCATCGCCTTGGCGATCATGGCACCGACGCTGGTGTCGCCATTGGCGGCAATGGTGCCGACCTGCGCGATCTCGCCTGAGGACTTGACCTTCTTGGCGCGGGCCTGGATTTCCTTGACGACGGCGCTGACGGCAAGGTCGATGCCGCGCTTGAGGTCCATCGGGTTCATGCCGGCGGCGACGAATTTGGCGCCCTCGCGCAGGATGGAAGCGGCAAGCACTGTGGCGGTGGTGGTGCCGTCGCCGGCGAGGTCGTTGGTCTTCGAGGCCACTTCGCGCACCATCTGTGCGCCCATGTTCTCGAACTTGTCGGAAAGTTCGATTTCCTTGGCCACCGTCACCCCGTCCTTGGTGATGCGCGGCGCGCCATAGGCCTTGTCGATGATGACGTTGCGGCCTTTGGGGCCGAGTGTCACCTTGACGGCGTTGTTGAGGATTTCGACACCGCGCAGCATGCGGTCACGCGCGTCGGTGGAGAATTTGATTTCCTTGGCAGACATGATTTTTTTCCAGTTCGGTTGGTCGTGGCAAGACGCTTGCAGCGCGCCTGAATCAAAGCTTGGAGCATCCTTTGCGCGCCCGGCAGGGCGCGCGGCATTCCAATCAGGCGGCCTTCTTGGCAGCCACGGTCTTGTCGATGCCCATCTCGCTCTTGTCGATGATGCCCATGATGTCGGCCTCCTTCATGATCAGAAGGTCCTCGCCGTCTATCTTGACCTCGGTGCCGGACCATTTGCCGAACAGGATGAGGTCGCCGGCCTTGACGTCGAGCGCCATCAGCACGCCGCTTTCGTCCCGCGCGCCCGGCCCGACGGCGATCACTTCGCCTTCCTGCGGTTTCTCCTTGGCATTGTCGGGGATGATGATGCCGCCCTTGGATTTGGTGTCGCTTTCGGCGCGCCGAATGACGACGCGATCGTGGAGTGGCCGGAATTTCATGGGGACTCTTTCTGGGGCCGGCTTAGGCGGCCGCCCCTCTCTATAGGCGCTCTGGCACTCGATTGATAGGAGTGCCAAAAAATATTCATACGGCATGTCAAATATTGAATGTATTATTTTGCTAGGCCATCCCCCGGTGTTCGGGGCCTTGCCGAATATTAATGAAATTGAATTTCTGTCCTTGAACACCTATTTTACGGTGAAGCTCACATTCACGACTTTCGCTGCAAGGGAGATTTTACCGATGGCCGAAGGCAATCAGAACATCATGGAAAAAGCTCAGGCTCGCTTCATGGAAAATCAAAAGAAAACAGCGGAGCGGAACAAAGCAACTGCCGAATATCTCTCGGAGGCGAAGGCCAGGATGATCAAGACGGCGAAGCTGAGGGAATTGCGACTGGCCAAGGAAGAGGCGGATCGCGCGGCGGCAGCTCTGAATCCGGTCGCCCCAAAGAAGAAGCGGGCGGCGCGGACAGTCAAGCAGGCCGTATCCGCATCGACGGAGGCCAAATCATGAGCCTGACATTTCCCAATCCCAGCCGCAGCTACGACGAGGCAAGCAAACGCATCCGCTTCGTCGGCCATGACGGCATGTTCCAGATTTCGTTCTCTGTCGCAACCGATGCCATCTCCAAAGTGCAGCCGGGAACGGCGGCCTCGGAAGCTACCTATCTGGCGGCCTTCGACACGGCTTCCAGCTCAATCCACGATGTCGCCAGGAATGCCTATGCCCGCACCCGCAGGAGCATATATGTGCTGACTGCGGCCGATTTTCGCTAGATCCGTAGCGATCCGTTCACAAGACGCTTTCTTGGGGCTTCCGGTCCGCCTTCGCCCGCCGCGATGTCACGACTGTTCAGCCGATCGACCATCGCGCCCGCATCGCGCGTGTTCATGCCGACCATGGGTTGCTGCTTGAGCTCGACCCGCTGGCCGGTGAAGACGTCGAAGACGGTCCAGCTGTGAGGACGTTCCATACGCAGCGCGTAGCGGTTTGCCATCTTGGCGTCCTTTAGTTTCCGCCCGATCGATGAATGTCGCTCGGTCAGGCTTGGGCGACGAAGAATACTGCCGCCAGGACAAGCACCGTCCACAAAACGACGGACAGCTTCAGGGCCAGGCTACCGTGCGCCGAGAGCAGCTCCCGAGTGCGGTTGACCAAATTCTTGATGGTCATCGACATGGTCGGCGCCGCGATCGCGACCGGCCGCGCCCTGGCTCCAAGCTTTCCGAAAACAGGCAGCAGCGATGGCTCGCGCACGAAAACGACCTCGAATGTTTGGAAACCAGACATCTTCATAGCATCGTTCTTCGAACTCCCTGCATGCCAAATGAATTCGCCAGTTGGCATTGCCCTCAAGGGCGTTCGTGACGCGAAACGTCGCGGGTTGCAGGAGCAGGGCTTATTTCCGAGATCATGAAGGTTCATAATCCGCATGAGACGCGCTGATTCGCGCTTTGCCGGGATGCCGTCATGCAACGCAGCTACGCAGCCGGGAGGTCGACGCGACGGGCGAGGGGCAAGACAATGACCGCGCCGGCCGTCGAATTGCAGAGGGCCATATTCGAGGCAGTGAACGGCGATCCCGACCTGTCGGCGGCACTGGGCGATGCAAGATTGTTCGACCATGCGCCGGAAAATGTTGCGTTCCCCCACATGACCTTCGGTCGCACCAGCGTCTACGACTGGGCGACGGGGATGGAGAACGACGCCGAACAGTTGCTGACGTTGCATGTCTGGTCGAAATCCGAGGCCAGCAACGAAACCAACGACATCATGGACCTGGTCAGCACCCGCCTACGAGATGCGGCGCTCTCGCTTGGCGAGCATCGCCGCGTCCATCTCAAGCTCGAATTCGCCGAAGCCCGCTACGACGAGGACCTTTCGGCCCATCACGGGCTGCTGCGCTTCCGCGCCGAGATCAAGGACGAGGGCTGACCACCGGGCACTTTCCGCAAAATCGGGCAATTTTGTTCTTGCTTTGTGCCGGCAGCTATGCTACTAATTTGGATATGGTGCTGATTGGCCCCAGCGACCCGCCCCGAGGCGGGTTTTTTGTTTTCAGGTTCGGTTCGCCTGAACTGCCATCGGTTGCCTTGGGCCGGATGCTTCGTCCTCCCAAATGATCCTGCCCGCCAGATGATGCCGGTTGTCGGCGAAGGATTGGAGGGCTAGGTTAAACATTGGCGATTTCGCGGGCCGGGCGGCGAAATGGCAATCCGGTAATCTCGCGCTTCAGGGGTGTGGCGGGCATGCATTCAAGCGTTCACCGTTCATATCACGTTCAGCACCGGCGCGTTAGAACGCTGGCCATGAAAACCCTTCGCTCCCACTTCCGGACCGCGGCACTGGCGCTCTCAGTCGCCGGTCTGCTTGCGTCGCAAGCGATGGCGATCCCCGCTGTCGCGCCCGAGCAGCCCCAGCCGGTCGTCCTCGCCGCGTCCGACTGCTACGCGATCGGCCAGCAGGTGGCGGAGCAGAATGGCGGCACCTTGGCCAAGGCCTCGCAGTCGACACGCGGCGGCCAGCCGGTCTGCGTCATCGTCGTGCTCGTTCCGGGCAAGGACGGGCAGCGTCCCCGTCGCTCGGAGATCGTCGTTCCGCTGAACTGAACCGTGCCGTTTCCCAGTCTGCCGGAATCGGCCTATATCTGAACAGCTTCAACAGGCCTTCCGCATGCGCGTACTCGTCGTCGAAGATGACAAGGATCTCAACCGGCAGATCGGCGACGCGCTGGTCGATGCCGGCTATGTCGTCGACCGCGCTTTCGACGGCGAGGAAGGGCACTTTCTCGGCGACACCGAGCCCTACGATGCCGTAGTGCTCGACATCGGCCTGCCGCAGATGGACGGCATCAGCGTGGTCGAGCGCTGGCGGCGCGGCGGCCGCAAGATGCCGGTACTGATCCTGACGGCACGCGACCGCTGGAGCGACAAGGTTGCCGGCATCGACGCCGGCGCCGACGACTACGTCACCAAACCTTTCCACATCGAGGAAATCCTGGCCAGAGTACGGGCCTTGATCCGGCGTGCCGCCGGGCATGCCTCGTCCGAGCTGACCTGCGGGCCGCTGCGTCTCGACACCAAGGCCTCCAAGGCCGACGTCGACGGCGTGCCGCTGAAGCTGACCTCGCACGAATTCCGCTTGCTTGCCTACCTCATGCACCATATGGGCGAGGTGGTGTCCCGGACCGAACTGGTCGAGCATCTCTACGACCAGGATTTCGACCGCGATTCCAACACGATCGAGGTCTTTGTCGGACGGCTTCGCAAGAAGATGGGCATCGACATGATCGAAACCGTTCGCGGCATGGGCTACCGCATGCGTAAGCCGGAGGCGTAACGCGGAACCGCTGCCTACAAAACCCGCCGTCTCGAACACGCCGTCGCTGCGGTCATGGCCGCGTTCGGTGGCGTTTCGCGTCATCGCCTTTTCCACGGTCTGGGCGATCCTCACTCTGGTCGTCATCTTCACCTTGATCACCACGCTCTATCGCCAGGCCAGCGAGCGCGGTTTCGACAGCCTGCTTTCGGCGCATCTGTTCAACCTGATCGGCTCGGTCGGCGTTTCCGAAAGCGGCCAGTTGACGGGCGCCCCCGACCTTGGCGATTTGCGGTTCTCGGAGCCGAATTCCGGCTGGTACTGGTCGGTCGAGCCTGCCTCGGAAGGCGTGCACGGCGATCTCCATTCGTCGTCGATGACCAAGGTGATCCCGTCGCCAAGCGTTGCCGAGGTGCCCTTCAATGCCAGCTTCCAGCGTAGCTATTCAGCGGACGGCATCGAAGGCGAACAACTCGAGGTGTTCGAGAGCGAGTTCGTCCTCGATGCGAAAAACCGCGCCGCGCGCTTCCGCGTCATGGGCAACCAGACCGAGCTCGAGCAGGAAATCGCCACCTTCCAGCGGCGCCTTTTGACCTATCTGTCGCTGTTCGGCGTCGGCATGATCGCCATCAATGCGATTGCCATCCTGCTCGGCCTGCAGCCATTGCGCCGGGTCAGGAATGCGCTTGCCATGGTGCGCGAAGGAACCGCGCAACGCCTCGACGGCCGTTTCCCGGCCGAGATCGAACCGCTCGCCAACGAGACCAATGCGCTGATCGAGAACAACAGGCGTATCGTCGAGCGGTCGCGCACGCAGGTCGGCAACCTGGCGCACTCGCTGAAGACGCCGCTTGCCGTGCTGCTCAACGAGGGGCGGGCGCTGGGTGGCGCCAAAGGCCAGCTGATCGCCGAGCAGGCCGCTTCCATGCAGAAGCAGGTGGATCACTATCTGCAACGTGCCCGCGTCGCTGCGCAGCGCGACAGCGTCGTCTACCGTACGCCGGTGACACCGCTGGTCCAGCGCATGGTGCGGGTGCTGCAGAAGCTCAACCCGCAGACGACGCTTTCGCTCTCACTGCCGGCCACCGACATCGTTTTTGCCGGCGAACGCGAGGATCTGGAGGAGCTGCTCGGCAATCTGCTCGACAATGCGATGAAATGGGCAAGGAGCGCGGTCGCCGTTTCCGTCAAGCCCGTTGCCGGCGAGGAAGGTGCGGCCAGTCTGTTCGAGATTAGCATCGAGGATGACGGCCCCGGCATTCCCGACGACAAGGCGCGCGAGGTATTGCAGCGCGGACGGCGTCTCGACGAGACAAAACCGGGCAGCGGGCTCGGACTTGCCATTGTCGCCGACCTTATCAACGAGTATGGAGGCGTTCTGGCGCTGGAACGATCCGTCATGGGTGGATTGAAGGCGATGGTTCGGTTGCGGAGCCTTCAGTAATGCTTCTCCAGGTGGCCGGCTGCGGCCAAATTTCCGACAAACATCGACATTATGGCCGCGTCAGCCTGCTGACAGCGCGGCGGTCCAGCTCAAGAAAGCCGGTATTGGCATGAAGATTCGCGTCGCGCTCGTTTCCGCCCTGCTCGCCGTTTCCGGCTGTACGACGCTCGGCAAGGGCCAGGCCGTTACGGTGACGCCGGCCGCCACGCCTCCCAGCGGCGCCAAGGTGGCGACGACGATCATCTCCGCCATGGGCGGCGGCCTCGTCGGCGGCTCTATCGGCGCCGGCCTGAGCGAGACCGAGAAGCGCAGCGCGCTCGAGGCGGAATACAAGGCGCTTGAATACACGGCGAGCGGCCAGAAAGTGGCTTGGAAGAGCGACAGTTCGGCCCATCGCGGCGAAGTGGTCGCCGCCCAGCCCTATCGCGTCGGCTCACAGGACTGCCGGCAATACACCCATACGGTGTTTACCGGCACCGCCGGCGCCACCGCGCGCGGGACGGCCTGCCGCAATGCCGACGGCAGCTGGACGCCGCTGACGTAGCTGGCCCGGCCGTCGATCCGCCGATTCCGGTCCGGCACTAAAGCGCGTCGCGTTCGACCGGCCTCATGCGACGCGCTTTAGGTTCTTGTTTTGATGCATGGTCGTTATCGCAAAACCGCTGCACACTTTTGCGCGACATGCATTATCGATCGGAGCGGCCCCGCCAAAGCGTCGCAGCACGCTTGTGTTGGCAGGGCAAGGGTCTCGTTCTATTGGAAGAGCCATGCTGTTCTGGGTCATAGCCGCAATCCTGACGCTGGGCGCAAGCCTGGCGGTGCTGCTGCCGTTGGCCGGCGGCTCGAAGAACGCGTCCGCTGCTAGCGATCACGACCTTGAAGTCTATCGCGACCAGCTGGCCGAGCTTGACCGCGATATGGCGCGTGGCCTGATCCAGCCAATGGAGGCCGAAGAGGCGCGCGCCGAAATCGCCCGCCGCATCCTTCGCCTGAGCGATGCCGGCCAGGCCGACGAGACGGCGACGCAGCCGTCGCGGTCGACAAGGCTGGTGGCGACGGCTGCCGTGCTGGTTGTTCCGCTGGTCAGCTGGGGCCTCTATGGCCAGCTCGGGTCACCCGACCTGCCGTCGCAGCCACTCAGCGAACGCCTGGCCAAGAACCCCGCCGACAGCTCGGTCGACGAGCTGATAGCCCGCGCCGAAGCGCACCTGGCGGCCAACCCATCCGATGGCCGTGGCTGGGACGTGCTGGCGCCGGTCTATCAGCGCATGCAGCGATACGCCGATGCGGTGACCGCTTATCGCAACGCCATCCGCCTCGACGGCGACAGCGCTGCCCGTCAGGCGGGTCTTGGCGAGGCGATCGCCAATGCGGCCGGCGGCATTGTCTCGGCCGAAGCGCAGGCGGCTTTCGAGGCGGCGTTGAAGCTTGATCCGGCCAATCCGAAGGCCTCGTTCTATCTCGCCATGGGCATGGCACAGGAAGGCCGCATAGCTGAAGCCACGGCGGCCTGGCAAAAGATGCTTGCCGCCTTGCAGCAGGGCTCGCCGTGGCGCGGCGCCGTCGAGCAGGCGCTGGCCGAATCCGCCGCCCGCAGCGTCGCTTCGGAAACGCCTGCGAAAGGGCCGAGCGCCGAGGATATCGATGCTGCTTCCTCGATGTCGCCGCAGGACCGGCAAGCCATGATCAGCACCATGGTTGCCGGCCTCGACGAAAAGCTTCGGCAAAATCCGCGCGACGAGGAAGGGTGGATGCAGCTCGTTCGTTCCTATGCCGTGCTGGGCAAGACAGATCAGGCGCGTGACGCGCTCAATCGCGGTATCGCCGTCTTTGGCGCGGACAGTGACCAGGCCAGGAAATTCACCGCCTTTGCTGCCTCGCTCGGCGTGACGGCGACGGAGTAGACGATGACGCGCAAGCAGAAACGACTGTCGGTGATCGCCGCAGGGCTGGCGTTTCTCGGTGTTGCAACCGGGCTGACGTTCTATGCGCTTGGCCAGAAGGCCTCCTATTTCTACATGCCGGCCGATCTGGCCACCGCCAGCCTTCAGCCGGGCCAGCGCATCAGGCTCGGCGGACTCGTCGAAAAAGGCACAGTAGAGCGTAGCCAAGGCGCCACCGTCGCCTTTTCGGTGACCGACAACCAGGAGGACGTCAAGGTTACCTATACCGGCATTCTTCCCGACCTTTTCCGGGAAGGGCAGGGCGTGATCACCGAAGGCTCGTTCGGCCCTGACGGGGTCTTTGTCGCCGACAGCGTGCTGGCCAAGCATGACGAGACCTATATGCCCAAGGAAGTGGCCGACGGCCTCAAGGCCAAGGGCGTATGGAAGGAGAGCAAGAGTGAGTAGAAAGGTTCCGCAAAAGTGTTCCACGGTTTTGCGGCAAGAACCTGCGGCAAAACCTAGCGAGCGCGGCTACAATGGTTGAAACCGGACATTTCGCCCTGGTCCTGGCGTTTGCGCTGGCCCTGGTGCAGACGATGGTGCCGCTGTTTGGTGCGCGCACCGGCAACCATAAGATGATGGCCGTCGGCGCACCGGCTGCGCTGACCGGCTTTGCCTTGACGGCGCTGTCTTTCGTGGCGCTGGCAACCGCCTATGCAGGCTCCGATTTTTCGGTTGAGAGCGTCTGGGAGAACTCGCATTCGCTGCAGCCGCTGATCTACAAGATCACAGGAACCTGGGGCAATCATGAAGGCTCGATGCTGCTCTGGGTGCTGATCCTGACCTTCTTCGGCGCGCTCGTCGCCGTCTTCGGCGGCAATCTTCCGGCGACGCTCCGGGCCAATGTGCTTGCCGTGCAGGGAGCGATCGGCGCCACTTTCTTCCTGTTCATCCTGACGACGTCGAACCCGTTCGTCAGGCTCAATCCGGCGCCTATCGAGGGACGCGACCTCAACCCGATCCTGCAGGACCTCGGCCTCGCCATCCATCCGCCGCTGCTCTATCTCGGCTATGTCGGTTTCTCGATCTGCTTTTCCTTCTCGGTCGCTGCCCTCATCGAGGGCCGCATCGACGCTTCGTGGGCGCGCTGGGTAAGGCCGTGGACATTGGTTGCCTGGATGTTCCTCACCGGCGGCATCGCCATGGGCTCCTACTGGGCCTACTACGAGCTCGGCTGGGGCGGCTTCTGGTTCTGGGACCCGGTCGAGAACGCATCCTTCATGCCGTGGCTGGCGGGCACGGCGCTGCTGCATTCGGCGATCGTCATGGAAAAGCGTTCGGCGCTGAAGATCTGGACGCTGCTTCTGGCGATCCTGACGTTCTCGCTGTCGCTGCTCGGCACCTTCCTGGTGCGTTCCGGCGTGCTGACCTCGGTGCACGCATTCGCCACCGATCCGACGCGTGGCGTTTTCATCCTCTGCATCCTGACGCTGTTCATCGGCGGCTCGCTGGCGCTGTTTGCCTTGCGCGCCTCCCGGCTGACGGCCGGCGGCCTGTTTCACCCGATCTCGCGCGAAGGCGCGCTGGTCCTCAACAATCTGTTCCTGACCACCGCCACTGCCACCGTGCTGGTCGGCACGCTCTACCCGCTCGTCGTTGAAGCCCTGTCTGCCGACAAGATCTCGGTCGGCGCGCCGTTCTTCAACCTGACATTCGGCCCGCTGATGGTGCCGCTGCTGGTCGTCGTGCCGTTCGGGCCGCTGCTCGCCTGGAAGCGCGGCGACATTTTCGCGGTCGCCCAGCGCCTGATGGCGGCTTTCGCGGCGGCGCTGCTCGTCGTGCTGGTGACGGCCCTGTTCATCGATGGCGCTTCGGTGTTGGCGGCACTCGGTGTCGGCCTTGCCTTCTGGCTGATCTGCGGCGCGCTCACCGATCTCGCCGTCAAATCCGGCTTCGGCACTGTCGCGCCCGCCACCATGCTCAGGCGCTTCGCCGGCCTGCCGCGCTCGGTCTTCGGCACAGCACTTGCGCATCTCGGCCTCGGCCTGACGACGCTCGGCATTGTCGGCACGCTTTGCTTCGGCACCGAAAAAATCCTGTCGATGCAGGCCGGCGAGACCGTCGAACTGTCCGGCCACAAGCTGCGCTTCGAGGGGCTCTACCCGGCCCAGGGGCCTAACTACAGCGAGGATCGCGGCCGCTTCGCCCTGCTTGGCGCCGACGGCAGCGTCGACGGCGAGATCACCTCGGCCAAGCGCTCATATCCGGTGCGCCAGATGACCACGACCGAATCCGGCATCAGGACGATCGGCTTCAGCCAGCTCTATCTCTCGCTTGGCGACGAGGGCAGCGATGGCTCCGTCGTCGTTCGTCTGTGGTGGAAGCCGCTGGTTACGCTGATCTGGGGCGGCGGACTGGTGATGATGGCGGGGGCGGCGATGTCGCTGCTCGACCGCCGCCTGCGCGTCGGCGCGCCGTCACGCCGCAAGCCGGCGGCCGCCGTGCCATCGGCGAGCCCGCCATGAGCCAAAGGGTCACGCTGGCCTCGCTGGTCCTGCTGCTGGCACTGGTGTTCGCCGGCGCCGCGCAGGCGGTCAAGCCCGACGAGGTGCTCGCCGACCCGGCGCTCGAGGCACGGGCGCGCGCTTTGTCGGAAGGCCTGCGCTGTATGGTCTGCCAGAACCAGTCGATCGACGAGTCCGATGCCGACCTCGCCCGTGACCTGCGCATCCTTGTGCGCCAGCGCCTCGTCGCCGGCGACACCGACCGGCAGGTGATGGACTATGTCGTTTCGCGCTACGGCGAATTTGTGCTGCTGAAGCCACGCTTCAATCTGCGCAATGTCTTGCTCTGGGGGACGCCAGTTCTTCTACTGCTCGTTGGCGGGACATTCATCCTGCTGGCCGCCCGCTCGCGCCGCTCGACCGCGACCGCTGCATTAACTGCCGAGGAACAGGCGGCGCTGGACAAGATGCTCCGCCGCGATTGATCGATACATTACGAAAGTTTCATGTACCGGAAATGGCGCCGTAATGTGCGGCTCTCTATTTCCTTTGTCGAGGATGCCAATCAAGGGGCGTCCCTTGAAAAGAGGATACGAGAACCATGAATGTTGCCCCCAATTCATATCTTCGCACGCGCAAACGCCTGCTGGCCGCGGCCGCATCCCTGGCCATTGCCGGCGCGATCGGCTTCGGTGCTGTTGCCACCGGGACAGCCCCGGTTCTGGCCGACGCCGTGCGTGTCGAGGCACCGCAGGTCCCGAGCTTCGCCGATGTGGTCGAGCGTGTTTCGCCGGCGGTCGTCAGCGTGCGCGTCAAGGCCAAGATCCAGTCGACGGCCGATGACGGTTCCGGCCAGATGGACGACGAGGACGGCCTAGGCAATCTTCCCGACAATCCGCAGCTGCGCCGGTTCTTCCGCGAATTCCGCGGCTTTGGCGATCAGGGCGGCGATCAGGGTCCGAACGGAATGCGCCGTTTTGGACACCGTGACCGCAACAACGACCAGCCGCGGCCGGTGGCGCAAGGGTCGGGCTTCTTCATCTCCGATGACGGCTATCTCGTCACCAACAACCATGTCGTCGAGGAGGGCACCGCCTTCACTGTGGTGACCAATGACGGCAAGGAACTCGACGCCAAGCTGATCGGCACCGATCCGCGCACCGATCTTGCCGTGCTCAAGGTCGATGACGGCAGCAAGTTCACCTATGTCGACTTCGCCGATGATTCCAAGGTTCGCGTCGGCGACTGGGTGGTGGCTGTCGGCAATCCGTTCGGCCTCGGCGGCACGGTTACCGCAGGCATCGTTTCGGCCCGCGGCCGCGATATCGGCGCCGGTCCCTATGACGACTTCATCCAGATCGATGCCTCGGTGAACCGCGGCAATTCGGGCGGCCCGACCTTCAACCTCAACGGCCAGGTCGTCGGCATCAACACCGCGATCTTCTCGCCGTCGGGCGGCAGCGTCGGCATTGCCTTCGACATTCCCGCTTCGACCGCCAAGCAGGTCGTACAGGATCTGATGAAGAACGGCACCGTGCAACGCGGCTGGCTCGGCGTCGAAATCCAGCCGGTCACCTCCGAAATCGCCGAATCGCTTGGCCTTGGATCCGGCAAGGGCGCGCTCGTTGCCAGCGCGCAGGACAACGGTCCCGGCAAGAAGGCCGGCATTACCGCCGGTGACGTGATCACCCAGGTGGACGGCAAGGACGTTGCTTCGCCGAAGGAGCTCGCCCGTCTGATCGGCGCTTACCCGCCCGGCAAATCGGTCGACGTCACGGTGTGGCGCAACGGCAAGAGCGAGGCGGTCAAGGTCGATCTCGGCAAGCTGCCGTCGAGCGACAACCAGGCCTCGGCCGACCAGCAGCCTGCCCCCGCGCCGAAGACCGACACGCTCGCCGATCTCGGCCTGACCGTCACCAAGTCCGACAATGGCAAGGGCCTTGTGGTGACCGATGTCGACCCCGACAGCGATGCCGCCGATCGCGGCATCCAGCCCGGCGACGTCATCACCTCCGTCAATTCGACGGAAGTGAGCGGCACCGGCGACGTCGACAAGGCGATGGCCGACGCGGTGAAGTCCGGCCGCAAGGCGGTGCTGATGCAGATCACCCGCGACGACAGCAACCGCTTCGTCGCACTGCCTGTCGCCAAGGGCTGACGACCGCTTCGACTTTTCCGGTGCGGCGGTTTTCAATACCCCCGAGCCGCCGCACGGGAAAGCACGGGGCCTGAATACGTTAGTCAGTCATCGTGTTCCGCCCCAGCGGCAGCGGGCTTCCCATCGCCCGCTGCCGCTCGAACATGCCGCTCAAAGCGTGAAGCGGCTTTAGGCTACGGCATGCTAAAACAAAGACTTAGCGGGTATCCCTGAATCACTTTGTTCGCGATACGTCATGGAGAAGGCCACGATGCATATGCCGGCCACTCAATCTTCCAGCGAAATCGCGTATAACGGTTCTATGAAGATTCTCGTCATAGAAGACGATCGCGAGGCAGCCGACTACCTGCAGAAGGCGTTCGCCGAGGCCGGCCATACCGCCCATGTCGCCGGCGACGGCGAAACCGGCTTCGCGCTCGCCGATTCCGGCGACTATGACGTCATGGTCGTCGACCGCATGATGCCGCGCCGCGACGGCCTGTCCGTCATTGCCGGGCTCAGGTCCCGGGGCAATACGACGCCCGTGCTGATCCTGTCGGCGCTCGGCGAAGTCGACGACCGGGTCACCGGTCTGCGCGCCGGCGGCGACGACTATCTGACCAAACCCTACGCCTTTTCCGAACTGCTCGCCCGCGTCGAGGTGCTGAACCGCCGCGCCAGCGCCAGGGAGGCCGAAACCGTCTACCGGGTCGGCGATCTCGAACTCGACCGGCTGTCGCACTCGGTGCGGCGCGCCGGGCGTGAGATAACGCTGCAGCCGCGTGAGTTCCGCCTGCTCGAATATTTGATGCGCCATGCCGGCCAGGTGGTGACGCGCACCATGCTGCTCGAGAACGTCTGGGACTACCATTTCGATCCGCAGACCAACGTCATCGACGTTCATATCTCGCGGCTGCGAGGCAAGATCGAGAAGGGCTTCGACAAGCCGATCCTGCACACGGTTCGCGGCGCCGGCTATATGCTGAAAAGCGGCTAGAACCCCATGGCTCTTTCCGTGCCGGCCATCATGAGGACGACGGCAGCGCGGCTTTCAGCGCTTTATCTTCTGCTTTTTGCGCTGTGTGCGGTGTTGCTGGTCTTGTACATGACCTCGCTCTCGGCGCGCATGCTGACTGCCCAGACGCAGGAGACGATCAACGACGAGGTGCTCGGCCTGGCCCGAGCCTATCAGCGCGGCGGCCTGCCGGTGCTCGTCCGCGTCGTCGAGCAGCGCTCCCGCCAGCCCGGCGCCAATCTCTATCTGATCGCCGATGCCAACGGCCAGATCCTGACCGGCAACGTGCAGAGCCTCCAGCCGGGCGTGATCGAGGCCGAGGGCTGGACCACCGAACCGTTCTCCTACCGCCGCTTCGGCGAGGGCGAGCTCGAGCGGCAGCGCAACCCGGTCTCCGACCCGAACGAGCCCGCCCAGAGCGAAGTACAGGCCGAAGGCGAGAAGGGCCATAACGCCATTGCCCTGGTGCTGCGCCTGCCCAACCAGATGATCATGCTGGTCGGCCGCGACCTCGGCGAGCCGGAGCGCTTCCGCGCCGTCATTCGCCGCGCTCTGATGCTGGCGCTCGGCATGATGGGCGTCGGCGGGCTGCTGATCTGGTTCTTCGTCGGGCGCGCGGCGCTGAAGCGCATCGACAGCGTGTCGGAGGCGAGCCGCCGCATCATGGGTGGCGATCTTTCCGGCCGGCTGCCGGTCACCGGCGCCGGCGACGAGTTCGACCGGCTATCGGAAAACCTCAATTCCATGCTGGCCCGGATCGCCACGCTGAACGAGGGCCTGAAGCAGGTCTCCGACAACATCGCCCACGACCTGAAAACGCCGCTGACCAGGCTGCGCAATCGCGCCGAGGCGACGCTTTCCGGCAAGCACAATACCAGCGACTACGGGCAGGCGCTGGAAGGAACGATCGCCGAATCCGATCAGCTGATAAAGACCTTCAACGCCATCCTGATGATCTCGCGGCTGGAGGCCGGCTATTCCTCCGAAAGCACCACCAGGGTCGATCTGGCCGCTGCCGTGCACGACGTTGTCGAACTCTACGAGCCGGTGGCGGAGGAGGCGGGCGTGACGCTCGAAACTTCGGTGCAAGGTTCCTTCGTCGTCAACGGCAATCGCGAGCTGATCGGCCAGGCGTTGTCCAACATCGTCGACAACGCGATCAAATATTCGACCGACTCGACCTCCAGGCCTACGGTTCGCGTGACGCTGGAGCGTGTCGGTAGCGAGATCAGGCTTGCCGTGTCCGACAACGGCCAGGGTATTCCCGACGATGTCGACCGCGCCAGGGTGACCGAGCGTTTCGTGCGGCTGGAAAAGAGCCGCTCGCAGCCGGGTTCCGGCCTTGGCTTGAGCCTCACCAAGGCGATCATGACATTCCACAATGGACGGCTTGAGCTTCTGCCCGGCAATCCCGGATTGTCGGTCGTCATGAGTTTTCCCGGGCGGGAGGATCGCTGATGGTAGCGAGGATGGCAGTGCGACGCCTCGAAACGGACTGGTTGTTGAAGCCGGCGATAAAGCTCGTTCCGCTGGATGCAAGCCGCGCCAGGCAGGAATTGTCGGAGATCGCCGACGCCGCGCGGCAAAAAGAACTGCCGCGACTGGCGAAATTTCTCGCCGGCAAGGGGGTCGTCCAGGATTTCCTCGCCGCCGTGTTCGACCTATCGCCGTTCCTGCGCGATACCGCGCGCCGCCGGCCGCGGATACTCGATGCGCTTTTCGACGGGACCATCGAGGCGCGGCTGTCATCGATCGGCGCCGCGGTCGACAAGGCAGCACGCGTAGAGGCCGTCTCCGAAAGCAGCCTGATGATGGAGCTGCGCCAATGCAAGGCGGAGGCGCATTTCCTGATCGCCTTGGCCGATCTCGCCGGCGAGGCCGAGACCTCGCTGACGGTGAGGCGACTGAGCGACCTTGCCGACGCCTGCACGCGTGCGGCCGTCGATTTCCTGCTCCGCGACGCGCATGAGCAAGGCAAGCTCCGATTGCCGGATGCCAAAAATCCGGCGCGACGCTCGGGCTGGATCCTGCTCGGCATGGGCAAGCTCGGCGCGCATGAGCTGAACTTTTCCTCCGACATCGACCTCGTCGTCTTCTTCGACCCCGATGCGCCAGCTCTCGTCGATCCGCTCGATGCAACCGAGCTGTTTTCGCGCCTGACCCGCCGGCTGGTCCGCATTCTCCAGGACCGCACCGAGCACGGTTACGTCTTCCGCACCGATCTCAGGCTTCGTCCCGACCCCGGCTCGACGCCGCTGGCGATCCCGGTCGAGGCGGCGCTGCGCTACTATGAGGCGCGCGGCCAGAACTGGGAGCGCGCCGCCATGATCAAGGCGCGCCCGGTGGCCGGCGATGTTGCCGCCGGCGCCGTGTTCCTAAAGGAACTGCAGCCCTATATCTGGCGCAAATACATGGACTATGCGGCGATTGCCGACGTCCATTCGATCAAGCGGCAGATCCACGCCCACAAGGGCCATGGCGAGGTCGCGGTCAAAGGCCACAACGTCAAGCTCGGTCGCGGCGGCATCCGCGAGATCGAGTTCTTCGTCCAGACCCAGCAGCTCATCGCCGGCGGCCGCTTCCCCTAACTGCGCGGCCGCGAGACCGTGCCGATGCTCGGCGAGCTCGCCGCGCGCGGCTGGATCACCGCCGACGCGCGCGATGCGCTCACCAGGCAATACTGGTTCCTGCGCCGCGTCGAACACGCCATCCAGATGGTTGCCGACCAGCAGACGCATATCCTGCCGGAGGACGAAGAGGGGCTGGAGCGCGTCGCCCGCATGCTAGGCTTTGCCGATGCGGTAGGCTTTGCCGAAACGTTCCGCGCGGCGCTGCACCAGGTCGAGCGCCACTATGCAGCGCTGTTCGAGACCGCGCCGGAGCTTTCGGCCGGCATCGGCAATCTGGTCTTTACCGGCGACGTCGACGATCCCGATACCCTGCAGACCTTGCAGCGGCTCGGCTTCCAGCGGCCGAGCGACATCTGCCGGGTTATCCGCGGCTGGCACTTCGGCCGCTACCGCGTCACCCGGTCGGCGGAGGCGCGCGAGCGGCTGACGGAACTGACGCCGGCGCTGCTGCAAGCCTTCGGCCAGACGCGGCGGGCGGACGAGGCGGTGATCCGCTTCGACGAATTCCTTGCCGGCCTGCCTGCCGGCATCCAGCTGTTTTCGCTGCTGCAGTCGAATCCGGCTTTGCTGAAGCTGATGGCGACTATCATGGGCGCGGCACCGCGGCTGGCCGCCATCATCACGCGCCGGCCGCATGTCTTCGATGGGCTGCTCGATCCGGCGCTGCTGAGCGAACTGCCAAACCGCGCCTATCTGTCGGCGCGCCTTGCCGCCTTCCTCGAAGGCGACAGAGCCTATGAAGACGTGCTCGACCGGCTGCGCATCTTTGCTTCGGAGCAAAAATTCCTGATCGGCGTCAGGCTGCTTGCCGGGTCGATCGACCCGCCGCGCGCCGGCCGCGCTTTTTCCGATCTCGCCGATCTGACCATCGAGGCGGCATTGCAGGCGGTGATGGCGGAATTCGCTTTGCGTCATGGCTATATTGCCGGCGGCCGGGTCGCGCTGCTCGGCATGGGCAAGCTCGGCAGCCGCGAACTGACGGCGGGCTCCGACGTCGACCTCATCCTGCTCTACGATCACGACGCCGATGCGGAGGAGTCCGACGGCGACAAGCCGCTTGCCCCGTCGCATTACTACAGCCGGCTGACGCAGCGGCTGATCGCCGCCGTTTCCGCGCCGACCGCCGAGGGCGTGCTCTACGAGCTCGACCTTCGCCTGCGGCCGTCCGGCAACAAGGGGCCGGTGGCCACGCATGTCGACGCCTTCAAGAAGTATCAGCGCCAGGACGCCTGGACATGGGAGCACATGGCGCTGGCGCGCGCCCGCACGATCGGCGGCGATGCCGAGCTCTGCCGCGAGGTCGAGGGAGAGGTTGCCGCAGTGCTCGCTCTGCCGCGCGATCCAGCCAAGGTGATGGCCGAGGCATCCGAGATGCGCGCCATGGTCGACAAGGAGAAGCCGCCGCGCGATCCCTGGGACATCAAGCTGATCCCGGGCGGCCTCATCGATCTCGAATTCATTGCCCAGGTTGCTCTGATCACGGGAAAGATCGAGGCAGGCCGCAGGGCCACCGGCACGGCTGAGGTCCTGTCGCGCCTGGCGCCGGATTTCGCCAGCGCCCAGGTCAGGCAGGAATTGGTGGATGCCTATTCGCTCTATCTGGCGCTGACCCAGATGATACGGCTTTGCCTCACCGGCGCGTTCGAACGCGACGACGTTCCGCCAGGGCTTTCGGATCTGCTTCTGGCGGTCACCGACCTGCCGGATTTCGGGGTCCTTGAAGCGCATCTCAACGAGACGTCGCAGAAGGCCAGAAAGGATTTCGACCTTCTGCTTCGTGCCAAACAACCGTGACGGCAACCAGCCGTACGGGCGAGAGCATCGGACCCCAAATTGCGACCTGTTTTTGGGAGGTTCCGATGTTCAATCAAAGAGGTAGAGCGGGGGATTGAAGGTCCGCCGCTCTAGCATCGGGGTGACGATGCAACAGGAGAAGACCATGAGAAAGACAACCAGACTTGCACTCGTATTCGCAGCCCTGGCCGGCGCCGTCGGCACCGCAGCCTATGCAGACGAGCAGTCCGGCGCCGGGCCGCGCGACGGCATGATGATGCGCCTCGGCAAGGTCATGAAGGACAATGACGGCACCATCACCTTCGACCAATTCTCCGACGCCATGAACGTGCGGCTGAAGAAGATGGTCGCCGACAATGGCGGCAAGCTGACCGTGGCACAGCTCGCCGACGCACTGGAGAAGGCGCGCTTCGAGCAGATGGCCAGGCGCATCATCGCCCGTTACGACACCAAGGGCGACGGCACGCTGACCGCCGACGACATCGCCAGCCGTCAGAAGAAGGTCTTCGCCATGCTCGACCGCGACAATGACGGTAAGATCGAGAAGAACGAACTGCCGAAGGTTCCCGGCCGTCACCGCCAATGGGACGGCGAGGGCAATGATGGCGCTGACGGCATGCAGTGAGAATTTGAAAACTGCTCCGGCGCCGCGAGCCGCCGGAGACTTATTTTGTCGTTCAGGCAGCGGCCCTGACCGCCTGCGCGGCTTTCTTGATCGGGATGCGTACCGAGACGATCGTGCCGACGCTTTCGGTCGAGCGGATCTTCAACGCGCCACCCTGAAGCTCGGCCAGCGAGCGCGAGATGGCGAGTCCGAGGCCGGAGCCGGCATGGCTCTTGGAGAACTGGTTTTGCACCTGTTCGAATGGCCGCCCGAGCTTGCTCAGCGCCGCCTTCGGGATGCCGCAGCCATTGTCCTCGATCGTCAGGATCAGCGCGCTGGAAATGCTGCGGGCTCTGACCGAAATGTGGCCGCCTTGCCCGGTGAACTTCACCGCATTGGACAGAAGGTTGATGAGGATCTGCTTGATCGCCCTGCGGTCGGCGAACAGCGTCAGCGAATCGGCGATGCGGGTTTCGACGGTGATCGACTTTTCCGCCGCCTGCAGAGAAACGACGCGAACCGTCTCCCTGATAAGCGGGCAGAGATCGATTTCTTCCTGATCCAGCGCGAACTGGCCGGCCTCGATCTTCGACATGTCGAGGATGTCGTTGATGACGCCGAGAAGATATTTGCCGCTGCCGTTGATGTCGGTGGCATACTCTTCGTAACGCGGCGAACCCAGCGGCCCGAACAGTCGCCGTTCCATCAGTTCCGAGAAGCCGATGATCGCGTTGAGCGGGGTGCGCAACTCGTGCGACATGTTGGCCAGGAATTCGGATTTGGCCCGGTTTGCCGCTTCGGCCCGTTCGGTTTCCTTCATGTATTTGCGATTGAGCTCGACGAGCTCACGAGCCCGTTCCTCTTCCGCGCGGCGGGCAAGGCTGAGGTCATGGATTGTCGCCATCAGCCGGCGCTCGCTGTCGACCAGCTTCTCCTGGTGCAGCTTGATCTGGGTGATGTCGGAGCCGACCGAGACGGTGCCGCCGTCCCTTGTCCTTAACTCGTTCACCTGCAGCCAACGGCCGTCGGCAAGCTGGCGCTCGAAGGTCACGCCACCCTGCGGTCCATTGGTATTGGCAAGCCGCCGCTCCGAGGCGAAGGCCAGCATGCGTTCTTCCAGCACGGCGCGTGGGGCGCCCGGCATCACGTCGCGGTCCGACAGGCCGTTGTCCTGCTGGTATTTGGAATTGCACATGATCAGACGCTCGGACGAATCCCACAAGACGAAGGATTCGTTGATGTTTTCGATGGCCGTCCTCAGGCGCAGGTCCGCGGCTTCGGAGCGCAGCGCCAGGTGCCGCTGCTCGGTGACGTCGACGGCGATGCCGATCAGCTGGATCTCCGGCGCTTCCGGATCGATAACCTGTGCTCTTGCGCGCATCCAAACCCATTGCCCGTCGGCATGGCGCATCCGGAACACCTGGTCGATATGGTCGATCTCGCGTGCGACGATCCTGCTGGCGAGTTCGAACAAATCGCCGTCCTCGGGATGAATGATTTCGTCGACTTCGCCGAACGACAGCATCGTGTCGCAAGGCTCGTAGCCCAGCATGTCGTACATCGAGCGCGACCAGTACATCTTGCCGCGCACCATGTCCCAATCCCACAGACCGCAGCGGCCGCGTACCAGCGCCATGTCGATGCGCTGGTGGGCTTCGAGATAGATGCGGTCGGCGGTCTGGGCACGCGCCGCCTGGCCGAAATAGGCGTAGAGGATGATGATCAGCACGCCGGCCGTCAGCACGAACAGCGTGACGTTGAGCGAGACCGTCTTGCGCCAGGCGTCAAAGACTGCCTCCTGCGGCACAAACGCTGCTGCGGCACCCCTTCGGCCATTCGCCAGGCTCACTGCCGCGTACCAGTCCTGTCCGCCGATGCTGACCTCCATCACCCCGGCGCGGTTGCCGAACATGAACAGCGGCTGCCCGCCCTGGACGACTCCATCGAGCGATCGCCCCTCCCAGCGCATCGACTGCGGCGATACGGCAATAATCTTGAAAGCGCTGTCGGTGATCGCCAGTACGTGGCTTCGCCCCATCGCGCCCTGACGACCGGTGCTCTCCAACAGGTCCTGGATTGCGCCGGGCGCGGAAACCACCGTCGCGTCGGCGGCGATCGAACTGGCCAGTTGGCCGGCGGCCAGCGCAAGGATCGCCTTGGCGTCGCGCTCGATCTCGTCGCGCTCGTTCATCAGCGACAGAAAGCGCAGCACTGCGATGATCAACAGAAAGATGATGATGAGGGCCGGTATCGATCGCCGCAACAGCGGCTCGGCTGCCAGCAGCCGTCGGTAGGCAGGTTCGGCGATGAGCCGCGTATTGCCTGCGAGACCGTCGCTTCGCGCCTCGCGTCGCTCAAACGCCGTCCCACCGGGCGCGCCCCACGCGTCCGCCTTCGCCATAAATGGCACTCCCCGATTTTCAATCTGCTTGGCGATCCGGCAACGCCGCACTTCCGAATCGTCAGTAAAGAATCAAACGTGATTCGCCTTGTCCAGAGGCGCGGCGAAAAAAGATTAAAAATCGACTAAAATAACGGGGTTTTCGGGCGGGATGGCATTGTGGTGGTGAGTTGGCGCGTTGTCAGGCGAGGGTGCGCTCGACGATGTCTCGCAAATCGGCCGACAGCTTCTCGGTATTGGCGATCGAAAGCAACGCCTCCCTTGCCTTGGCCTGCCGCACCGGTTCGAGCGAGCGCCACGACCTGAGCGCCGTCGCCAGCCTGGCAGCCACCTGCGGGTTGCGTTTTTCGACCTGCAGCACCGTTTCGACGAAAAGCCGGTAGCCCTCGCCGTCGGCGCTATGGAAGCCGGTCTGGTTGGCACTGCAGAACGTGCCGATGAGCGCGCGTACCCGGTTCGGGTTGGCCATCGAGAACGCCGGATGGCTGGTCAAGGCGCGCACCGCGTCGACGGTTTGCGGGCCGGGCACGCTGGCCTGGATCTGGAACCATTTGTCCATGACCAGCGGATCGGTTGCATATTTCGCCTCGAAATCGGCCAGCGCCTTTGTCGCCTCAGGTGAGCCGTGGTGACGGTGCGCAAGCACGGTCAATGCCGCGGCCCGATCCGTCATGTTGGTCGCCGATTGGAAGTGCCGGGCAGCGAGTTCCGCACCTCCCGGCAACAAGGAGAGATAATCCAGCAGGACATTGCGCAGCGCCCGCCGCCCGGCACTGGCCGCATCCGGGCTGAACGGACCATTGTCGGCGAGCCGATCGTAAAGTTTGGAGAATATCTCGCTGTTGGCCTCGGCGATCGCAACCGTCAGCGCCTCGCGCGCCGTGAAAATGGCGTCAGGGTCGATGTTCTTGCCGATGTCGCGGGCGATATCGGCCTCGCCGGGCAGCGCCAGCGCCAGTGCCCGATAGGCCGGTTCGAGCGCTTCGTCGCCGGCTATCTTGCCGGCAAGCTCGGTCAGCCGGGCGCTGAACTCGGGTTGCCTGCGGTCCAGGACCTGACGGAAGGCTGCAATCAGCGCATCGGTCAAAAGCGTGTTGAACGACTGCCAGCGCGAGAAGGCGTCGCTGTCGTGGCCAGCCAGAAAAAACTGGTCGTCGGGCCGCTGCTCGACCGAAAGCGTCACCGGCGCCGAAAAGCCACGGTTGAGCGACATGGCCGGACGCTCGGCAATCTCGGAAAACCTGACGACATGGCGGCGCTTGCGGATATGGATGACGCCGTCCTCGACATTCGCCCCTTCGACGCCGCTATGGGCTATCGCCTCGCCACCGGCGCCAACCAGGCCGAAGGCAAGCGGAATGTGCATCAGCCGCTTGCGGCTTTCCGACGGTGTTGACGGCACTGACTGCTCGATTTCGAGCGTGAATTCCCGCGCCGCCGGATTATACGCCGAACTGACGGTCAGGTTCGGCGTACCGGCCTGATGATACCACAGCGAAAACTGCGACAGGTCGCGACCCGAGACGTCTTCGAACACTTTGATGAAGTCTTCGATCGTCGCCGCCTGGCCGTCGTGACGCTCGAAGTAGAGGTCCATGCCGGCGCGGAACGTCTCGGCGCCGAGGATAGTATGGATCATGCGCACGACTTCCGAGCCCTTTTCGTAGACCGTCGCCGTATAGAAATTGTTGATCTCGCGGTAGCGGCGCGGCCGCACCGGATGCGCCAGTGGCCCTTGGTCCTCGGGAAACTGATGGGCGCGTAGCGTACGAACCTCGGCTATGCGCTTGACGGCGCGCGAGCGCTGATCGGCGGAGAATTCGTGGTCGCGGAAAACCGTCAGGCCTTCCTTCAGGCAAAGCTGGAACCAGTCGCGGCAAGTGATTCTATTGCCTGTCCAATTGTGGAAGTACTCATGCGCGATGATGGCCTCGATATTGGCGAAATCGGTGTCGGTCGCGGTTTCCTGGTCGGCCAGCACATACTTGTCGTTGAAGATGTTGAGACCCTTGTTCTCCATCGCGCCCATATTGAAGTCGGACACGGCGACGATGTTGAAGACATCGAGGTCGTATTCGCGGCCGAATGCCTCCTCGTCCCATTTCATTGACCGTTTCAAAGCGTCCATGGCGTAGCCGGCGAGCCTCTCTTTGCCCGGTTCGACATAGATTCCGAGCTCGACCTTGCGACCAGACAGGGTAACGAAACTGTCCGAGATCTTGCCGAGGTCGCCCGCCACCAGCGCAAACAAATAGGACGGCTTGGGGAACGGATCGTGCCAGACCGCATAGTGCCAGCCGGCGGCAAGCTCGCCGCCGTCGACCGGGTTGCCGTTGGACAAAAGCAACGGCGCCTCACGGCGCTGAGCTTCGATGCGCACCGTGTAGACCGACAGGATGTCGGGACGGTCGAGGAAATAAGTGATGCGGCGAAAGCCTTCGGCCTCGCATTGCGTGCAATAGACGTCGCTGGAGCGATAGAGGCCCATCAGCGCTTCGTTCTGCGCCGGCGCCAACACGGTTTCAATTCTCAGCTGGAAGCGCCTTGCCGCAGGGGGGCTGATGATTGTCAGTTGATCGGGCGTGGCGAGAAAATCCGCAGGGCTCGGTTCGTGGCCGTCGATGGCGATGCTGCGCAGCGTCAGCCCGTCGCCATCCAGCACCAGTGGCACCGACGCCGCAATCCCGTCGCGACGTTCGACCGTCAGCACGGCGGTGACATGTGCTGCTTCAGGCGAAAGGCGGAAAGTCAGGCTGGTTTCCGGAATGAGATAATCACTGGGGCGATAGTCTTCGAGCTTGAAGACCTGGCCGGTATCTGTGCGCATTCCTTGATTTTTCCTGTCGATCCGGGAGCGGCGGGCGGGTCCGCTGGTCCAAATAATTTGAAGTCTGCGCTCTTTACACGAAACGCTCCCTCGACAAAACTGCAGCGACGTCTATTTCAGGCGATCATTTCCCAAGCATCATCGCGAGGCTTCCATGACCGTCGTCACGCCGAAATTCGGGATGAGCGCCTCTGTGTTGCGTCGCGAGGATCAGGCCTTCCTCAAAGGCGCCGGGAAGGCGGGTACGATCGGGTCGACGCATGCCGCGCTCAATGCGGTGACCGACGCGCTCTACCGCGCCTACGGCATCAGGCATATCGACATGCCGGCAACGCCGGCGCGCATATGGGCGGCGATCGAGGAAGCAAAAGGGGCGTGACAGCCGAACCGGACTTGCCAGTGCTTGCTGCCGGCGACCACGCCGGCGAACACAGCACGCTGACCGGGATCGTGCTCAAGATCGTATCGGTGGCGGTCTTCGTCGGCATGTCGTCCTGCATCAAGGCGGCAGGCACCGTGCCGGCGGGCCAGATCGTCTTCTTCCGCTCCTTCTTTGCCATCTTTCCGATCATCGCCTTCCTCGCCTTCCAGGGAAAACTCGGAACGGCCTTTTCGACAAAGCGCCCGCTCAACCACATTGCGCGCGGCGTCGTCGGTGTCTGTGCCATGGGGCTCGGCTTCTTCGCGCTGACGCGGCTGCCGCTGCCGGAGGCGATCACGCTGAACTACGCGCAGCCGCTGCTGGTCGTGGTGTTCAGTTCGATCTTCCTCGGCGAAGCCATCCGCATCTATCGCTGGAGTGCGGTTGCCGTCGGCCTGGTCGGGGTGCTGATCATCTCGTGGCCGGAACTGACGCTGCTCAGTTCGGGCGCTGCCCTTGGCGATCAGGAGGTGCTCGGCGTCATCGCCGCCCTAATAGCCGCGGCGATCTCGGCCATCGCCATGCTCCTGGTTCGCAACCTCGTCCAGAGCGAGCGGACGGCGACCATCGTGCTGTGGTTTTCGGTAACTGCGAGCGTCATGGCGCTGCTTTCGCTGCCATTTGGCTGGCAGGCGCTGACGCCAGCACAGGCGGGGCTTCTGATTGCCGCGGGTTTTTGCGGCGGGCTTGGCCAGATCCTGATGACCTCGGCCTATCGCCATGCCGAGGCTTCCGTCGTGGCACCTTTCGAATACACTTCGATGATCCTCGGCGTCGTCGTCGGCTATCTGGTCTTTGGCGACGTCGCAACGATCAACATGCTGGTCGGCGGCATGATCGTGGTTGCGGCGGGGATTTTCATCATCTGGCGCGAGCGCCAGCTGGGTCTCGAACGCACCCGCACCCGCAAGGCCGTCGCGCCGGAAGGGTGATCAGCCCTTCGCTGCGTCGGTCCGCTCTTTCGCCAGCCGCATCAGCACCGCCCGCGTCTGCTCGTCGGCGGGGAAAAAAGATTCGATCGCCAGCTCCGACAGCGTTACGTCGAGCGGCGTGCCGAACACGGTGATGGTGCTGATGAAGGACAGCACCGCGTCGCCATGGGCAAGCTTGAGCGGATGGACAATCGCGTTCGGTTCGACCGGCGCCGGCCGGCTGCCTTTAAGGCCGGACGGATAGGCCCGAAGCTCGCGCTCGAGCTCGACCAGAACCGGATCGGCGGTAGCGTCGTTCTGCCGCTTCAGCCGCTCCAGAAGATGCGTCCGCCATTCCGCAAGGTTGACGATGCGCGGTGCGATGCCGCCGGGATGCAGGCTGAGGCGCAACACGTTGACCGGCGGCTTCAGCAGGGAGGCATCGGCGACATTGGCGAGGAACGGGCCGATGGCGGCGTTCGCCGACACCAGGTTCCAATGCCGGTCGACGGCAAGCGCCGGGAAAGGCTCGTGCGCCTTGAGCACGGTCTCGACCGCCGCCATCGCCGGTGCCATCGAGGCATCGTCAAGTGGTCGTTCGCTGAAGCTCGGGGCAAAGCCGGCGGCCAGCAGCAGCTGGTTGCGCTGCCTGAGCGGGATCGAAAGCTGCTCCGCCAGATGCAGCACCATATCACGCGAGGGTGCGGCGCGGCCGCTTTCCACGAAACTCAAATGCCGCTGAGAGATCTCGGCCTCCATAGCAAGGCCGAGCTGGCTCATGCGCCGGCGTGTACGCCATTCGCGAATGAGACTGCCGGCGGAAATCTGGGCTGCTGTCATGACGAGATGACTAGGTCGGCAGTGGGCGCATTTCAATTACCTGCGAGGTCATGATGCCGCCCTTCCTTCCTCGCAAGAGGAGAACGGAAGACGCGCTCGGCAATCTTACCCAAGCGCCCGCAACTTCGCCCTCACTTCGAGGAAATCCCGCCATGCCAGCTTCTTGTGCGCCGGCGTTCTCAACAAATAGGCCGGATGCAGGGTCGGCATGGCCGGAATGGCGACGCCGGACGGGGTCGTGTGGACGCGCCAGTTGCCGCGCAGCCGTAATATGCCTTCGGAGGTGTTGAGCAGGGTCTTTGCCGACGGGCCGCCGAGGTTGACCAGCACCTTCGGATTGACCAGTTCGATCTGCCGCTCGATGAACGGCCGGCAGATCTCGGTCTCGTGCGGCGTCGGCGTGCGGTTGCCCGGCGGCCGCCAGGGAATCACGTTGGCAATGTAGGCAGATGTCCGGTCAAGACCGATCGCGGCCAGCATGCGGTCGAGCAGCCGGCCCGAGCGGCCGACGAACGGCAAGCCCTCTATGTCCTCGTCGCGCCCCGGCGCTTCGCCGACCAGCATCACCTCGGCAGTCGGATTGCCGTCGGCGAACACCAGGTTCTTGGCGGTGAATTTGAGATTGCAGCCGTCGAATGCCGCCATGTGCTGGCGAAGCTCGTCGAGGCTTGCCGCTGATCTCGCCAGTTGCCGCGCCAATGCCGCTTGCGCCTCGTCGGGCACCGTTGACATGGCCGGGGACGTTCGCACTGCCGGTGCTGTATTCGGTCTCTCGCCCATTTCGGCGCGCGACACGCTCGTCGAGCGTTGTGGCGCCGCATTTTCACCGGCCGGCATAGCGGCCGCCGCAGGCACCCGCACCGGTGGCCTGGCTTCTGCAAACCTGTTCACCGGCTGTTCTTCAAGTGCCTCGTCGACGCCGGCGCTGGCGTAGAAGGCCAGCAGCTCGGCGAGATCGGCTCGGCTATTGTGGGGGGCGGCAGTCATGGTTTCACATTCGGCCGCGGCGCTTGAATTTGCAAGTTCAGCTCGACGGTATGCGCGGATCCTGCACCAGATAGAACGTCCAGCGCGGCGTGTAGTCGGTGATCAGGAAATAGAAGCTGGCGGTCTTCAGCGGGTCGATCTTGCCGTTCTTGAACAGCAGGCGGTCATAGGGTTCGAAATTGCGGTCGAAATCGGCGTAGCTGCTCGACCAGATATTTTCGGGGGTTTTGTTACGCTGGTCGAACGACAGGCCGTCGCCGAACACGCTCGGCTGGTCGAGGATCTCCTGGAGTTCGAACTGGAACTCGACCCAGGCCTGGCCGCTATTGTTGAGCACGTCGATGCGCATATACATGAGACCATTGGCGAAGTCTCCCGCCTTGCCGAACGGCTGGATCGGCTTTGTCGTGCGAATGGCCAGCGTTACCGGCGTCGCTGAATTCAGCTCTTCGGTGATGACCAGCGGATCCTCCTTCGTGCCGATGCCGGAAGCCCCGGTGATGCGGAAGCCGCCGCGCTCGTCGGAAAAGGAATAGGCGCCGGTCGCCCAGACCAGTTGCTGCTCGGCATGGGCATCGAGGGCCGTCAGCGACAGAAGCGCCAAGAGTGCCGCACGGCAAATCCGGCCGGGCGTGAAAAAAAAGCGCGTCGATGAAAAGCCAGCCGGCCCGAATATGCGCATGGCGGGAAGTATGGCCGATAAGCAAGCTGTCGAACAATTAAAAAAGGTCGGTGCGACATATCTCTGCAAACGGAATAGGATTGAAGATTGATGCTCGACAAGGCGAATCTGTGCGGCAGGACGTGACTTTTTGACGAAATCGGTATTGTCACGTCCGCGCCGGTTTCCCGTCGCTATTTGATGCGCTATGCAGCGCGTGAGCCAGCAAGATGCCGGGACTAGCGAGCCAGTGAGGGGTCGATGAGCGATATCGAACGCGAAAGCATGGAATTCGACGTGGTCATCGTCGGCGCCGGCCCGGCCGGCCTTGCCGCCGCGATCCGTCTCAAGCAGGTCAATCCCGAGCTTTCCGTCGTCGTGCTGGAAAAGGGCGGCGAAGTCGGCGCGCACATCCTGTCCGGCGCCGTCGTCGATCCGATCGGCATCGACCGGCTGCTGCCCGGCTGGCGCGAAGAGGAGGGTCATCCCTTCAGGACACCGGTCACCGACGACCATTTCCTGGTTCTCGGCCCCGCCGGTTCGTTCCGTCTGCCCAATATCCTGATGCCGCCGCTGATGAACAATCACGGCAACTATGTCGTCTCGCTCGGCAATGTCTGCCGCTGGCTGGCGACAAAGGCCGAAGCGCTGGGCGTCGAGATCTATCCGGGCTTCGCCGCGGTCGGCCTGCTCTACAACGAGGCCGGTGCGGTCACCGGCGTCGTCACCGGCGACATGGGCGTCGAGAAGGACGGCACGCACGGTCCGGGCTTTGCGCCGGGCATGGCGCTGATGGGCAAATATGTCTTGATCGGTGAGGGCGCGCGTGGCTCGCTCGCCAAACAGCTGATCGCCAAATACCGCCTTTCCGACGGCCGCGAGCCCGGAAAATACGGCATCGGCCTCAAGGAACTCTGGCAGGTCAAACCGGAAAACCACCGGCCGGGCCTTGTCCAGCATTCCTTTGGCTGGCCGCTCGATATGAAGACCGGCGGCGGCTCCTTCCTCTACCATCTCGAGGACAACCAGGTGGCAGTCGGCTTCGTCGTTCACCTGAACTACAAGAACCCCTATCTGTCGCCCTTCGACGAGTTCCAGCGCTTCAAGACCCACCCGGCGATCCGCGGCACCTTCGAAGGTGCCAAGCGGCTGGGCTATGGTGCCCGCGCCATCACCGAAGGCGGCTGGCAGTCGGTGCCGAAACTGTCCTTCCCCGGCGGTGCGCTGATCGGCTGCGCGGCCGGCTTCGTCAACGTGCCGCGCATCAAGGGCTCGCACAATGCCGTGCTCTCCGGAATGCTGGCGGCCGAGCATGTCTGTGATGCGATAGCCGCCGGCCGCGCCAATGACGAGCTGGCCTCCTACGAGGCCGCCTGGCGCGCCACCGATATCGGCAAGGACCTGAAGAAAGTGCGCAACGTCAAGCCGCTATGGTCGCGCTTCGGCACCATTGTCGGCGTCGGCCTTGGCGGCCTCGACATGTGGCTGAACACGCTGTTCGGCTTCTCGCCCTTCGGCACGATGAAGCACGGCAGGGCCGACTACGCCACGCTGGAACCGGCCGCCGCGCACCAGAAGATCGCCTACCCGAAGCCGGACGGGGTGCTGACCTTCGACCGGCTGTCGTCGGTGTTCCTGTCCAACACCAACCACGAGGAAAACGAGCCGGTGCATCTGCTCGTCGCCGACATGGACCTGCAGAAGCGCTCCGAGCATGACGTCTATGCCGGGCCCTCGACGCGTTACTGCCCGGCCAGCGTCTACGAATGGGTCGACAAGGACGGCAATGCCGCCGCCGATCCTGCCGCCAAGGATGTGCGCTTCGTCATCAACGCGCAGAACTGCGTGCACTGCAAGACTTGCGATATCAAGGACCCGAACCAGAACATAAATTGGGTGCCGCCACAGGGCGGCGAGGGCCCGGTCTACCAGAACATGTAAGTCACAAGGTTTGCTCCGGACCAAACAAGATGAGGAGCAGCGCAACCGTAGGATTGTTGAATAGACCGCCTGCCTGTGTTTCCTTTCTGTGACGACAGGGAGGAAGGAAAATGCGTCTGGCAGTTCTGACGAGCGTTGTGGCGATCGGGGCGTTGTGCACCCCTTCAGCCTTGGCCGACACTAAAGTATTGGTCAAGACACGAACTTACAACATTGCCGGAACCACCGGCGCGGCACTGATCGAGGCCATGGATCGCCGGGGGCCGAAGCACGGCTTCATGACCCACGCCATCGCGCAGACCGGCTACAGCGTCGATGATTGGACCTTCGACGCCCATCGGGAAAACGGCGTCTGCCGCCTGCGCCGGGCCAACGGGACGCTCAATCTCTTCTATACCTATCCCCGACTAGTCTCAGCCACGTCGCCTGCGCTGCAGAAGCGCTGGAAGCGGTTCTTCGCTGGCGTCCGCGCCCATGAAGAGACCCATGGCCGCATCGCCAGACAGATGATGCGGGCCACCGAAAAGTCGGTTCGGGGGCTGACAGTCGGTGATGACCCGCACTGTTTCGAGGCACGTCGCGAGGCGAAGCGCCGGATCAATGCCATCTATGCCGAATACGAGGCAAAGCAGATCGCCTTCGATGCGCACGAGCATCGCGACGGCGGCCCTGTCGAGCACCTCATCCGCGCTTTTGTGGGCCAGTAATAAGCCAGGTCGAGATTGGACTGCGGATTTTCAGCTTCGCGTCCCGCCAGGCAGCGCCGCAAGCGCGGTCGCCGTCTGGTGCTCGTCGAGCGGCTTTTGTTCATCCGACCGTAGCGAAAACTCCACCAGCACCGGCAGATGGTCTGAGCCGGTGTCTTCCAGCTTCGACGCCGAACGGATGATGATAGCGCCCTTGCTGAAAACCTGGTCGATCGGCAGTCCGGCGAAGCGCAGGAAATCCGGCAGCCTTCTGTAGAGCCAGGTCGGCCCGACCGACGGCATTACAGTCAGCTTGCCAAGCGATGCGACGCGCCGGACGGCGGCGCTCCATGGTGCTGCGTTGCAGTCGCCCGCCAGGATCGACGTCTCGCCAAGCGAGGCGATTTCGTCAGACAACCCTCCAATCTGCCGTGATTGGTTGTGCGGCCATGGCCAAGTGAGGTGGATGGCGGCGACATCGACGTCGGTTCCGCCGAAATCGACCGTGGCGATCGCCATCGCGCCGCGGCTGTCGCAGTGCGGCTCCGTGCCTATGGCAAACGGTCGTCTGGACAGCAGCGCAACGCCGAACACGCCATTGGGATATGGGCAGAGGATCCGGTGGGGATAGGCGCCGGACAGCAGTCCAAGCTTTGCCTTCCACATCTCGGACACCTCGTCGAGGGTGATCACATCAGGCTGGGTCCGGCCGATCAGCGACAGCACCTTCTCAGGCGTTGGATTGTTGAACCTGAGGTTCATCTGCAGCAGGCGGTAGACTGGCTCGTCACCGGGTTTGGCTTCGTAGGCCGCCTGCACCTGCCATAGCCGCGAAAGCGGCAAGGCATTCGACGTGGTGGCAAAGGAGGCTACCGCAAACAGCAATGCGGCCGCCGCCTGCAGGCGAAACGAGGTGGCGAGCAGCGGCAGCGCGCAAAGCGCCATCAGCACGGAAAAATGGACGCGGAAATGAGCAAAGGAATCGAGGGCCGGATGCAGCGATCCGAAGAACCCGGCCACCAGCGCGGCCGAGAGTGCAAGCATTGCGACGAATGCCAGCGCAACCGTCATGTCCAGAACACGTGCCATCGCTTTGTCTATCGGCAGAAATGCGGCTCAATCAAGATGACGAAATGTCCTGACCTGGACCGACACATGCGATTCGGCATCTACTGGAAGGCAGTTTCCGAAAAGCTCCTGAGCTTGCGCGAATGCAGTCGCTCCATCGGCATTCCAGCCAGCTTCTCCATCGCCCTGATGCCGATGGTCAGGTGCTGCGCTACTTGCCGCTTGTAGAACTCGGTCGCCATGCCGGGCAACTTCAATTCGCCATGCAGCGGCTTGTCGGATACGCAAAGCAGCGTGCCATAGGGCACCCGGAAGCGGAAGCCATTGGCGGCGATCGTCGCCGATTCCATATCGAGCGCGATCGCCCGCGACTGCGACAGCCGCTGCACCGGCCCGCGCTGGTCGCGCAGCTCCCAATTGCGGTTGTCGATAGTGGCGACGGTGCCGGTACGCATGATGCGCTTGAGGTCGTAGCCGGAAAGCCCGGTGACCTCGGCGACCGCTTCCTGCAGCGCCACCTGGATTTCGGCCAGCGGCGGAATCGGCACCCAGACCGGAAGATCGTCGTCGAGGACATGGTCTTCCCGCACATAAGCATGCGCCAGCACATAATCCCCCAGCGCCTGGGTGTTGCGCAGGCCGGCGCAATGGCCGAGCATCACCCAGGCATGCGGCCGGAGCACCGCGATGTGGTCGGTGATCGTCTTGGCGTTGGAAGGTCCAACGCCAATATTGACCATGGTGATGCCGCCATGGTTCGGCTTCTTCAGATGATAGGCCGGCATCTGCGGCAGGCGAGGCGGCGCGGCACCCTCACCGGGCGCGCTGTCCCCGACTTTGGTCACGATATTGCCCGGCTCGACGAACTCGACGTATCCGTCACCGCCATTGGCCATCAAATCGCGTGCACGGGCGACGAATTCGTCGATGTAGAACTGGTAGTTGGTGAACAGCACGAAGTTCTGGAAATGCTGGGGACTGGTCGCCGTATAATGCGACATCCGGTGCAGCGAATAGTCGATCCGTTGCGCGGTGAACGGTGCCAGCGGCCGTGCCTCGCCCAATGCCACTTCGAACGTGCCGTTGGCGATCTGGTCGTCGGTGCCGTCGAGATCCGGCACGTCGAACAGGTCACGGATCGGCCGTTTGATGCGTTCCGCGGCAGTGCCGTCGACATGAGTGCCCTCGAGAAAGGCGAAATGCAGCGGGATGGGAGTGGTCGATTCCGAGACCGTGACCGGAACGCCGTGGTTGCGCATGATCAGGCGAAGCTGTTCGGTGAGATAACTCTCGAAAAGAGCCGGCTGGGTGACGGTGGTCGAGAAATGCCCCGGCGTCGGCATGTGGCCATAGGCCTGCCGCGAGTCGATCTGGGTGAATGAACTCGTGGTGACGCCGATCTCCGGATAGAAGGCCCGGTAGCGTTTGTTGTTGTCACCGCCCGCGGCGAGAGCGGTAAATGAATCGCGCAGGAATTTGGTATTGCGATCGTAAAGCACCTGGAGGGCTGCAACCGCCTTCTTGGCGTCGTCGAAGCTCTTTCGGCCAAACGGCTCCGGCGTGACGACTGATTCAATGGCTTGGGGATAGATTCGCTTTTCCATGACCCAATATAGAGAGTTGGGCGCGCAGTTGGGAGGGGGTAAGGTGATCTCAGAACGCCTGTTGGCGTTTTCTTTCCAGCGGCCTTAAGCGCGTCGCGTTCGTCCGGCCTCATGCGACACGCTTTAGGTTCTTGCTTTTATGCATGCCGTTGTCGCAAAACCGCTGCACACTTTTGCGCGACATGCATTAGCCGCGCCGCAAGCTTACCAGCAGCACAAAGCCGATGCCGGACTTCCTCGGCGCAGGCGCCTCGATGGTCGAACCAGCATCGGCGCGCATCGTCGGCACGGCCAGGACCGGGGCCGCCAGGAGCATCAGGATGAGCGCCGTCCGCGGCAGAAGCCGAAGGGTCTTGACGATGTTGGCGGTGAGGCGGGTCATGGCGTGGGTTTCAATATCTCGCTGTCGGGTTCAGTGGCGAAGCTGGTTCGGGCAACCGAGCCGGCAGGAAATGGCGACGTCCCAGGCGCGGGCCGGCCGGCCGGCTTCGGCGACAAGGACGGCGAACAACATGCCGAACAGGCTCATCAGCAGGCAGACGATGGTGAAGCGGCGGGCAAGCATTGCGCGGTGTCTCCTTCAACACGCATGACAATGCCTTGCCCAGGCTGAACCGGCTCTGATGCCGCCGTTCATCTGGGGTTCAAAATGGTTGATGATCTCTGGGCGGGCCGCCTTGAAAGCAGCGACCTATGGCGACGCCGTGGCTGCCAGACCGACAACATGAAAACGGGGCCGACTGGCCCCGCTCACCACGGCAGGAAGGGCTCGATCAGAGCTTGTGCCAGGTCTGGCTTTTGCAGATCAGCCCGCCGAAAACGCAGCCGCTCATCTTGAGTGAACTGCCGGAAAGGGAAGCCTTGCCCGAATAGGTCTTGTCGGTTTCCGGGTCGGTTATGGTGCCGGCATATTTGTTGGCGCCGGCCACCTTCAGTGAACCGATGTTCTTGCCGGCAAATTTGCCGGATTTGAGCGTAATCGAAAATGCCCCGCCGCCACCCGAAATGGCGGCAGTCGATCCGGCTTGCGTTTTCCAATTGCCTTCGATCGGATCGGCCAATGCCGCGCCGGTCATCATTATTGCGGCCGCGAGGGCCAGGCTCACTTGTCGAAACATGTCTCTCCTCCCTCAGGCAAGTCCAATCGGGCTCCGTCCCGGCTGTCTGCCCCTTACGCAAACGTAAGCTAGTCCAGCTCCCGGAAAAACAAAAGCGGTGCCGCGACGGAAGGGTTGCGGGTTTTTGCCCGCTCCCGAACGGCCGCGCTGGCGAAAAATGAAACGGGCCGCACACGTCTTTGTCTTCTGTGGTTAGCGGAGTCTTGATCCGCGCCTCGCAAGTTTTCTTCAAATTTTGTGCAAACCGGCGCGATTGCTGGCTTTGTATCCTTAACGAATTTTCGCGTTTACCTCTTGTTTTAGCTTTGTTTTCTTCAAATTAAGCACGCCATTTAACGACGGATTCAAGCCTCCGCGGCATTCTCGAAAGCATCGAAAGAGCGGCCGCCCCCGAAGGTAATCAAGGACACCGAGGGACAGACGGAGACAGCTCTCGGGAGCCAGAACAGGGGATTTGAAATGGCACGTTTTGAAATGCTTGAAGCCGGCTTCGGCGCCATGGGGGCAACTGCCCAGGCCGATATTCTTTTCGAGTTGGGCATGATGTATGCGACCGGCCGCGATTGCGAGACCGATGTCGTCGCGGCCCACAAATGGTTCAACATCGCCGCGATCAAGGGTTCGGCCCGCGCCGCGGAACTGCGCTCTGAATTGTCGGCCGCCATGTCGAAGGGGGAGATCGCCAAGGCGCTGCGCGAAGCCCGCGAATGGATGACGATGCACTGAATTCGCCGGCATCGACTTCACAGGGGTACTGACCTCACGACAGGGACGCTTCGGATCAAAGCCGCGCAGACGGCTGGACCCGAAAATCAAGGCCGCGCAAGACGGCTGGGCCAACAAGAACACGGCAGGCGGACGAGCCGTGCAATAAACCCTACAAAACAGGGAAGGCGAGCGGATCCCGGTGCTGATACCTCGGGAAGCTCGATGAGAAAAGCTGCGACCGGCCGGAACAAGGCTGGCGCGGCTTTGTCTTTGGGACAGCGTGTTGCAGGCCCAATCGAGTGCCGCCGATGCGTCTAGACAGGCTTGGCGAAGGGTGAAATTCTCCCGCCCACTCTGGAAGAGGCGCGGCCGGGCGGCCGCGCGAGAGTGGAGGAGTGTATCACCATGAAAAAGTTGGGTATTTTGAGCGCGGCCATAGTGGGCCTGATGATGAGTGCGCCGATTGCCTTCGCCGACGACATCACCTTTTCGGTGGTCGGACCGATGACCGGTCAGCTTGCCACCATCGGCGACCAATTCAAGCAAGGCGCGCAAGCCGCCGCCGACGCGATCAACGCGGCCGGCGGCGTCGATGGCCGCCAGATCAAGCTCGACGTCCAGGATGACCAGTGTGATCCGAAACAGGCGGTTTCGGTCGCCAACCGCGTCGTTGCCAACGGCGTCAAGTTCGTCGATGGCCATGCCTGTTCGGGCTCGAGCATCCCGGCCTCCGCGGTCTATGCCGAAGCCGGCGCGCTGATGATGAGCCCGGCTTCGTCGAACCCGGTGCTGACTGACGCAGCGGCGAAAGCCGGCTGGCCGACGATCATGCGTCTCTATACGCGCGACGACGCGCAGGGCGCTTTCATCGGTCCATGGATCGCCAAGAAATATGCCGGCAAGAACGTCGTCATCCTGCACGACAAGAGCGCCTATGGGCAGGGCGTCGCCGATGTCGTCAAGGCAACGATGAACCAGAACGGTCTCAACGAGATCCTCTACGAGGGCATCAACGCCGGTGAAAAGGACTACGCGGCGCTTGTCACCAAGCTCAAGGACCTGAAGGCTGACGTCGTCTATTTCGGCGGCTACCACCCCGAAGCCGGCCTCATCCTGCGCCAGTCGGCGGAACAGAACCTGAAATTCCAGCTGATCATGCCGGACTCGATTGCCACGCCGGAATTCTGGCAGGTTTCCGGCCCGGCCGGCGAAGGCACCATGTTCGTCTTCCCGTCGGATCCGCAGGCGAAGCCCGAAGCCAAAGAAGCCATCGCCAAGATCAAAGCCGGCGGCTTCGTGCCGGAGGGCTTCACGCTGTTTTCCTATGCGGTGATCCAGGCCTTCGCCGAGGGCATCAAGCGCGCCGGCAGCGACGACCCGGCCAAGGTTGCCGAAGCTTTGAAGAGCGGCGAGCCGATCAGCACCGTCGTCGGCGCGGTCACTTTCGACGAAAAGGGCGACCTCAAGAACGTCAGCTACGACATCAACCAGTGGCACGACGGCAAATACGCGCCGATCCAGCCGTAATGGCCGCGGCGCCGCAAGACGCGCTGCTGTAATCGAACATGGCCGGGGTCAAACCCGGCCATGTTGTTTTTGGCGACGCCTTTGTGACGCGTTCGAGATCACTTCGTGGATAGGGAAACAGCAGTCAACTGGGGTTCCTCGGCAAAGCGAACCAGCACGGTCCCGTCGGTGACCTGCGCGCCTTCGGCAGCAATCTCGGCGATAACCCCGTCATGGGGCGCGGCAATGGTGTGCTCCATCTTCATCGCCTCCAGGATCAGCAGCGGCTGGCCCTTGATCACGGACTCGCCTCTGGCTGCACGCACCAATTTGACCAGGCCGGGCATTGGTGCGCGCAGGCTGCCGGAAGCGGCGGCGGCTTCGTCGGCTCGCGCCAGCGGATCCGGCACGGCAAAACCGTAGCCGATTGCGCCATCGAAGACCGTGACGTGGCCCGGCCAGCGGGCGAGGCGAGGCGCCGCGCGAAGATCATGCGAATTGACACGCTCATAGGGCGCATCCAGCACCACCTCGAACCGTCCGTCCGGCCGCACCGACACGCGCGCGACGATCTCCTGCTCGCCAAATTTCAGCAGGGTGCGCCGCGCTACAGCGTGGAAATGCGCATAGCCGGCCAGTGACGACCAGGGATCGTCCGAGGACGGCAAGTCGCCCGCACCAGACGCGGCAAGTGCCGCGGCGGCAATTGTCTCACCGCTCGGCGGCGGGACCGCCGTCAACGCCTGCTGATGCCTGGCGATCAGGCCGGTATCGACATCGCCCGCCGCAAAATCCGCATCAGCGGCCAGCGCGGCAAGAAAGCCAGTGTTGACCGTTGAGCCGGCGATTTCTGTCTGCGACAGCGCCGCGCCAAGTGCTGTGAGCGCCGCCCGTCTGTCCTTGCCATGAACGATCAGCTTGGCGATCATCGGGTCGTAAAACGGCGAAATCGCATCGCCGGCGCGCACACCGGTTTCGATGCGCATGGTTGCACCCTCCGGTGCCGGCTGCGGAAATTTCAAATGGTGCAAGGTGCCAGTCGCCGGCAAAAACCCCCTTGCCGCGTCCTCGGCATAGATACGCGCCTCGAAGGCGTGGCCGGAGAGCGCGATCTCGCTCTGCGTCTTCGGCAGTTTTTCGCCGGAGGCTACCCGCAACTGCCACTCGACCAGGTCGATGCCGGTGACCATTTCGGTGACGGGGTGCTCGACCTGCAGGCGGGTGTTCATTTCCATGAACCAGAAACGGTCGGCCTTCAGACCTTGCGAGGCATCGACGATGAACTCGATGGTACCGGCGCCGGAATAGTGGATTGCCTTGGCGGCTTTCACCGCCGCCTCGGTCATCGCCTTGCGCAGTGCCGGCGTCATGCCCGGGGCAGGCGCCTCCTCGATCACCTTCTGGTGGCGGCGCTGCGCCGAGCAGTCACGTTCGTGAAGATGTACGGCGTTGCCGAAATTGTCACCAAACACCTGCACTTCGATGTGGCGCGGCTTGTCGACATATTTTTCCACCAAGACGCGGTCGTCACCGAACGCGGCTTTCGCCTCGCGCCGCGCGCCCGACAATGCTTCCGAAAAATCATCGGGATGCTCGACACGCCGCATGCCCTTGCCGCCGCCGCCGGCGCGCGCCTTGATCAGTACGGGGTAGCCGATCTCGCGCGCCTTGGAGGCGAGCAACACGATCTCCTGCGCTTCGCCATGGTAGCCCGGAACGACAGGCACGCCGGCCTTTTCCATCAGCCGCTTGGCCGCGTCCTTCAGTCCCATGGCACGGATCGAGGCCGCCGACGGCCCAATGAAGATCAGCCCAGCCGCCGCGACCTGGTCGACGAATTCGGGGTTTTCCGAAAGAAAGCCGTAGCCCGGATGGATGGCCTCGGCACCTGTGGCCAAGGCCGCCGCGATGATCTTGTCGCCGCGCAGATAGCTTTCGTTGGCGGGAGAGGCGCCGATATGCACCGCTTCGTCGGCCATTTCGACATGCAAGGCGTGAGCATCGGCGTCGGAATAGACGGCGACGCTGCGCACACCCATCCTGCGTGCCGTGCGGATCACCCGGCAGGCGATCTCGCCACGGTTGGCGATCAGGATCTTGGCGAACATCGGGCCTCCACAGGCAGAGCTTGCCGCTAACGGCGCGAATTCTCTCTACGCGAGCTGCGGCGATGTCCTGCTTTGTAGTCTGGCGGTCAAAGGGTAGGCAAGCGAGGCCTGCCTACTTTGAGGCCGCGATTTCGCAAGCTCCCCCGGTTGTGACCTTGTAACGGTTGCGGGTGGCCTGGCAGGATTTCATCGCCATATCCTCGGCAGCCTTTTGCGACGGCGCATTCAAGCGTGAGCCGCACAGGATGTACAACGAACGCACCCGGGAATACGGAGTGGTCGCATAAGCTGAATGGCCGCTGGCCGCCACATAGGCCTTATATGCCTTGGTGCATGGCCGATCCGCGGTTGCCGGAAAATACGGGTAGAAGCGGACGTCGCCCTTGCTTCCAGCCAGCGATTCCGCAGCGCCGACACTGGGGCTCGAGATTAGAAGCAACCCAGCTATTAGCGAGAGGACTGCTTGTTTGACGCTGATAGACTTCATTTTTTCCCATCCATTGGAAACGTCGAAGGCCGCCGAGTGTCGGCCTATTTGGAGGCAGCTATGGCGCATGCCCCTGCAGTCGTGACCTTGTACTTGCTGCGCGCGGACTGGCAGGACTTCAACGCCAGTGCTTCAGCAGCCTTCTGGGATGGTGCATTCAGATAAGCACCGCAAATAGTGAATTCGGTTGCCCAGTTGAATGGCGTCATCGCATAGGCCGAGTGACCGCCAGCCGCCACGTAGTCCTTGTAATTTTTGCCGCAGCCTCCGATTGTACCCGGTGCAAAATAGACCGGAAAACGGCTGTCGCCCTTGCTTCCCGCCAGCGATTCGGCGGCGCCAACATTCGGTCCAGAGGCCACGAGCAGTGCAAGTACCGATATGGCTGTTCGCCTGATGGATAAAGATTTCATTGCCCAACCCATTTGAAAAACCCCAACACTGTAGATATTCGCTTATTTAGAGGCGGCGATTTCGCAGCCCCCACCTGTTGTAACCCTGTAACTGTTGCGGGTGGCCTGACAGGATTTCAACGCCAACTCTTCGGCAGCTTGCTGTGACGGTGCATTCAAGCGCGAGCCGCAGATGATGTACAGCGAACGCACCCGGGAATACGGAGTGGTTGCATAGGCTGAATGGCCGCCGGCCGCTACATAGGCCTTGTAGGCCCTGGTACATTCATCCTTCGGGTTCTGCGGCAAATAGGGATAGAAACGGGTCTCGCCCTTGCTTCCCGCCAACGACTCCGCTGCACCGACGCCAGGCGTCGCTAATATAAGCAACCCCGCAAGTATATGCACAGTTGTTCTCTGAAAAACCCGCCGCCTCATCTTCGCCCAATCCCCATTGGTATTTGCGATGATCAATAGCCGTGATTCTTTCGTCTGGCCAGATCAAGAAGCAAAAAATAGTCGGGAGATGTGGTGGGTTGTCGCCTGCGCAGGATCACACCCTGCCGAGTGCGGCAACGACCCACTGATACAGTTCGGCCGTCGGCTCGTCGAAGCAGCAGAAAATGACGGCTTCCGGAACGACGTTCTGGCCGATGAAGGCACTCACGGTACCGACGGCAATTTGCGTCGCCTGGTCCTTTGGATAGCGGTAGACGCCGGTCGAGATCGCTGGAAACGCCACCGTCCGGCAGTCCTTTGCGGCGGCGATTTCGAGCGACCGGCGATAGCAGGAGGCGAGCAGTTCGGCTTCTCCTTTGCTGCCGCCTTGCCAGACCGGCCCGACCGTATGGATGATGTAGCGCGCGGGCAGCTTGTAGCCCTTGGTGATTTTTGCGTCTCCGACCTTGCAGCCATTCAGCATCCGGCATTCGGCCAGAAGCTCGGGGCCGGCCGCGCGGTGAATGGCGCCGTCCACGCCACCGCCGCCGAGAAGCGAGGTGTTGGCGGCGTTGACGATGGCATCGACCGCCAGCTTCGTTATGTCGCCGGTTTGAATGCGAATCCTCGGGCCGGTTTCGCTCATCTCACATCCTGAACACGCCGAAGCGTGTCTCCTCGATCTCGGCGTTGAGCGCGGCCGAAAGGCTGAGCGCCAGCACCTCGCGGGTCTTGGCCGGGTCGATGATGCCGTCGTCCCAGAGCCTTGCCGACGAATAGAGCGGGTGGCCTTCGTGCTCGTACTTCATCAGGATTGGCTTCTTGAATTTCGCTTCCTCCTCGGCGCTCCATTCGCCGCCCTTGCGCTCGATGCCTTCGCGCTTGACGACGGCCAGCACCGTTGCCGCCTGCTCGCCGCCCATCACCGAAATGCGGGCATTCGGCCACATCCACAGGAAGCGTGGTGAATAGGCGCGTCCGCACATGCCGTAATTGCCGGCGCCGAACGAGCCGCCGATGATCATCGTTACTTTCGGCACCTTGGCGGTGGCGACCGCCATCACCAGCTTGGCGCCGTCCTTGGCGATGCCGCCGGCCTCGTATTTTCGCCCGACCATGAAACCGGTGATGTTCTGTAGGAAAATCAGCGGCACCCTGCGCTGGCAGCACAGTTCGATGAAGTGCGCGCCCTTCAGCGCGCTTTCCGAAAACAGCACGCCATTGTTGGCGACGATGCCGACCGGCATGCCGCTGAGGTGGGCGAAACCGGTGACCAGCGTGGTGCCGTAATTCTGCTTGAACTCATCGAACTCGGAGCCGTCGACGATTCGGGCGATCACCTCGCGCACGTCGTAAGGCTGGCGCAGATCCGTCGGTACGATGCCGTAGAGTTCATGTGGATCGTGAAGCGGCGGAATCGATTTCTTCAGGGCCAGGCTTACAATTTTGTTCCGATTCAGGTTTTTGACGATCCGCCGGCATATGGCCAGCGCATGCTCGTCGTCGAGCGCATAGTGGTCGGCAACGCCGGAAAGCCTTGTGTGCACGTCGGCGCCACCGAGGTCCTCGGCGGTGACGTCCTCGCCGGTGGCCGCCTTCACCAGCGGCGGCCCGCCGAGAAAGATGGTTGCCTGGTTGCGCACCATGATTGTCTCGTCCGACATCGCAGGCACATAGGCGCCGCCGGCCGTGCACGAACCCATGACGCAGGCGATCTGCGGAATGCCGGCGGCCGACATGTTGGCCTGGTTGTAGAAGATGCGGCCGAAATGATCGCGGTCGGGAAACACCTCGTCCTGGTTGGGCAGATTGGCGCCGCCGCTGTCGACCAGATAGACGCAAGGCAGATTGTTCTGTAGCGCGATCTCCTGTGCACGCAGATGCTTCTTCACGGTCAGCGGATAATAGGTGCCGCCCTTCACCGTGGCGTCGTTGACGACGACCATCACTTCGGTGCCTTCGACCCGGCCGATGCCGGCGATGAGGCCGGCGGAAGGGATGTCCTCGCCATACATCGACCAAGCGGCGAACTGGCCAATTTCGAGGAGCGGCGAGCCCGTATCGAGCAATTGCGCGAGGCGTTGCCGCGGCAGGAGCTTGCCGCGAGAGACGTGCCGCTCACGCGCCTCTTCCGAGCCACCGCGCTCGATGGCGGCGGCTTTTTCAGCGATGTCGGCGACCAGCGCCCGCATGCGCTCGGCATTGGCGCGGAAGATATCGGAGGCGGGCGAGATCTGCGAGGTGAGGGGGGCCATGGCGCTACCGGATCAGCTCGATTTTGCAGCCGACATCGAGGTCGCCCCAATCGCGATCGGCGGTGACGGCAATAGCGTTCTCGCGAATTGCCAGTGCGAGGCAGGCCCGATCGCCCAGCGACAAGCCGCGATGCCGCGTCAATTGGCGAAGCTGCCCGGCCGCGATGCCCATCGCGTCGTCGAAAACGGCGATCGGCATGCCGAGACTGGCGAGGTCGTCCGCGGCCTGTTCCATGCTGCGTCCCTTGTCGATCAGCTTGGCGATGATTTCGGCCGCATTGATTGAACTGCATTGTGCGTCCGGCGCGAACCCCAAAGCATTGTCGGTGCCTTGCTCGTTGAGCAGGATTGCGAGCGCCGCCGAGCTGTCCATGACGTAGGGCTTCATTTCGCCCGCTTTCCCGTTGTCCCTTCGGCGTGAAGCCGGTCGAGACGCTTGTCGCTTCGACGCTGCTCTTCCCGCCGCTCCTTCAAAAATTCGTCGACCACGCTTTCACCGGGCTGTTTCAGCGCTGACAATTCGGCCTGGACCCGTCGCAGATTCTGCAGCCACGATCTTACCCGCAGCTCGCCGCTTTCGACATGAAGGATCATGTCCTCGCCAGGCTTCACGCCCATCTCCTCGCGCATCGCGGCAGGGATGACGAAGCGCCCGCCCTCGCCAAGCTTGACACGCTCGCGTTTCGCCGGAACCCGAAGCTGTGGTTGGCGAGCGCCGGCATCGAACTGTGCTTGCGGGTCTTCTTCAAGTCCGGACTTTCCCGTTTTGCCCGCCATGGTCCGTCTCGCCTGTATTGTGGCACATATTCCGAGGTATGCCACATCTTGCGGCTTCTGGCAAAATCTTAAAAAGATGCCATCAGGCGCTCTCCGCCATGATTTCCCGCCCGATCAGCCAGCGACGGATTTCGCTGGTGCCGGCGCCGATCTCGTAGAGCTTGGCGTCGCGCAGCAGCCGGCCGGTCGGGTAGTCGTTGATGTAGCCGTTGCCACCCAAAAGCTGGATGGCGTCGAGCGCCATCAGCGTCGCCTTTTCGGCGGCGAAGAGAATACAGCCGGCAGCATCCTTGCGGGCCGTCTCACCGCGATCGCAGGCGGCGGCTACGGCATAGACGTAAGCACGCGCCGCGTTCATCGTCGCATACATGTCGGCGAGCTTGCCTTGCACCAACTGGAATTCGCCGATCGGCTGGCCGAACTGCTTGCGTTCATGCACGTAAGGTATCGCCACGTCGAGGCACGCCGCCATCAGCCCGATCGGGCCGCCGGCCAGCACGGCGCGTTCGTAGTCGAGGCCCGACATCAGCACCTCGACGCCGCGCCCTTCCTCGTGCAGCACGTTGTCGAACGGCACTTCGACATTCTCGAACACCAGCTCGCCGGTGTTCGAGCCGCGCATGCCGAGCTTGTCGAGCTTTTGCGCCACGGAAAAACCGGCAAAGGCCTTTTCGACGATGAAAGCGGTAATGCCGCGCGAATTGAGTTCCGGATCGGTCTTGGCGTAGACGACCAGCGTCTCGGCATCCGGCCCGTTGGTGATCCACATTTTGGTGCCGTTGAGTACATAGCGATCGTTGCGTTTTTCGGCGCGCAGGCGAAGCGACACCACATCGGAGCCGGCACCCGATTCCGACATCGCCAGTGCGCCGACCTTTTCGCCGCTGCAGAGCGAAGGCAGATATTTTTCCTTCTGCGCCTGCGTTGCCCAGCGGTTGATCTGGTTGACGCAGAGGTTGGAATGGGCACCGTAGGAGAGGCCGACCGAGGCGGAGACGCGCGAAATCTCCTCCATCGCGACAACATGGGCGAGGTAGCCCATGCCGCTGCCACCGAAATCGGGATCGGCGGTGATGCCGAGCAGGCCAAGCCCGCCGAGCTCCGCCCACAGATGTGCCGGGAATTCGTTCGAGCGGTCGATTTCGGCGGCGATCGGTGCGATCTTTTCCTGGGCAAAGCGCCGCACCAGGTCGCGCAGTGCCTCGATGTCTTCGTCAAGCCCGAAGTTGAGCGTATGCGTGTACATGCCGTTCCTCCCGGCGCACGATCCCGAAAATCGGGATCGTGCGCGAAATCAAGTTGCTAGAACGTCCTTTGCGCGCCCGAATAGACGCGCGGCGTCGTAGCTCGTTGACGCGCCGTCGTTCTTTGCTCCAACAAGGCGCAATGTCATTGCTAGATATGTAGCGGTGACTTCGGCGATCGACAGCCGTTCGCCCGGCCGGAACCAGACGATGACGCCGGTCATCATCTGGATCAACGCCATGGCGGTGAGCCCCGTGTCTTCGATACTGAACAAGCCCGCTTCGACGCCGTCGCGCAGGATAGCGCGCAGCTCCTTCTCGTAGGCCGCGCGCATGCGCAGGATCTGCGTTAGTTTTTCGTGCGACAGGCTGCGCAGCTCCATGTTCGAGACATGGGTGGAATGGCGGCGTTCGACATGGAAGGCGATGTGGTTTTCGACATAGGCGGCGAGCCGCGCTGCCGGATCGGCGCCGACAGGGCTTGTTGCGCGCCACGTCTCGATCAAGCCTTCCATATGCTCGCGCATCAGCGTGAACAGGAGGTCCTGCTTGGTCGGGAAATAGCGGTAAAGCGCCGCTGCCTGGACGCCAACCTCGGCCGCCAGCTGGCGCATCGACATCGCCTCGTAGCCGAGACGCGCAATCAGGCTGACCGCCGCCTCGCGGACCGCAGCTTCGGTCTTCTCTCCGTCGGAACCGGTCGTACGCGCCATGACAAGCCGCCTTTTCGCGGACAATAAAACAAACGTTCAATTAATTCAAGGGCCGAGGTATGTCCGGGCAGGGCAATGGCTTCAGGTTTGCTCTATCTGCATCTTGGAGATTTTGTGCGATAGAAGCGAATGAGCAGGATCATGCCTTGCTAGGCAACAATCCTGAAACCCGCGGACATATCGCGAGCCTCGATCTCCTCGACATCGACCTTCGAAACCGCTGCCCCTGGCGGCCCTTGCCAAAGCCGTTCGATCATTGTCGAGACCGCCGCACCCGTCCCTGCAATCAAAGCTGTCACCGAGCCGTCAACTTCGTTGCGCACCCACCCGGCAAGGCCAAGCGCCGACGCCTCGCGCCGCGCCCAGACCCGGTAGCTGACGCCTTGCACCTTGCCGTATATGCGTACCTGCACCGTCCGGTCGTCCATCGCGCTCTCCATCTTTTGAGTCGAGTCTGGCGCAGCGTCTTGCAAATTCAACCGCGCCGCGTGCATCGAAGGTCTCTCTGCCGATCGCGATCCGCCAGCTTCACGTGCGAGATGGGCGGCGTCTCCATCGAATGATTGACTAAGTCAAATAATAGGCGATCATGGTCCTTACGGAGCGATCAGCCCGAAGGAGGTCGACATGCCGGCCGATCGGAATGCCCTTGTCGCGGAGATCCGCGGCTTCAATCGCTTTTACACGCGGCTGATCGGTCTGCTCGACCAGACCTTGACGCACAGCGCCTATACGCTAGGCGAGGCGCGGCTGCTGTTCGAATTGGGCCGCCGATCCCATGCTGCCGCCAATAGCGGCGGTGAGGCAGGGTTTCTTGCGCGGGCATTCCACCTCGATCTCGGACCGGCAGCCTCCGAAATCGCTGCCGAGCTCCGGCTCGATCCGGCGTATGTCGTACGCGTCCTGAGGAGGTTCGCCGCCGCTGGCCTGACCGAGATGCGCACTGACCCAGCCGATCGGCGCAGACGCATCCTGTCGCTGACCGCTCGCGGAAGTGGGGAGCTCGCCAGGCTTCAGGCTGCGGCGGATCGCGACCTCGCGCGGCTGACGGGCGGGCTCGCCGATGAAGCGGCTGCCGAATTATCGGACGCCTTGAAGCGCGTCATGCGCCTGCTCGGGGAGAAATAGCGGGCAGCACTGGGGTCCCGGCGTTGCGCTGTTCAGTTCCCCCGCGCTGCTGCCAGTGCGCCAGGCAGTTCCTCGGCAAAGATGTCGAGCTCGTGGTCGAGGCCGACGCTGACCCGGATGCAGCGGTCGAGCACCGGCACCATCGGCTTGCGGATGAACACGTCGCGTGACAACAGCGCCTGCAGCACTTTTAGTGCGAAAGCGCCGTCGCGGCCGCAGTCTATGGTGACGAAATTGGTCGCCGAAGCCAGCGGCTTCAGCCCGTTCGCCTCGGCTATTGCGGCAATGCGCCGGCGGCCGGCGGCGACCCGCGCCACCACGCTCTCCAGCCAGGCCTGATCGGCAAGCGCCTCGACGCCGGCGATCTGCGCCATGCGGCTGACGCCATAGTGGTTGCGGATCTTCTCGAAGTCCCTAATCACCTGGGCCTCGGCCACCGCATAGCCGCAGCGTATGCCGGCCAGCCCATAGGCCTTGGAGAAGGTGCGCATGCGGATGACGTTCGGCCGCGCCACATCGATCGGCGGCAGCGCTGAGGCTGGCCCCAATTCGCCATAGGCCTCGTCGAGCACCAGCATTGTGGTCTCCGGCAAGGCTTCGATGAAGCGGCTGATCTCGGCGGCTTCCCACCAGCTGCCCATCGGATTGTCCGGATTGGACAGGTAGACCAGTGGCGCCTTTTCGCTGGCCACTGCCCCCAGCAGGCCGTCGAGGTTTTCCCGGTCGTTCTCGTAGGGCACCGCGACCAGCCGGCCGCCGACGCCGGCAACATGAAAGTTGAAGGTCGGATAGGCGCCGCGCGAGGTCACCACCGCGTCGCCGGGCGCCACATACATGCGCGCAACCAGGCTGAGCAGCCCGTCTATGCCTTCGCCGATGACAACATTTTCGGCGCCGACGCCGAGATGCCGGGCTACGGCTACCTTCAAATCGTGATTGTCGGGGTCGCAATACATCCACATGTCGCCGGCAATCTCGGCCATGCGGGCAACGACGCGCGGCGAAGGGCCAAAGCTGCTCTCATTGGCGCCGATGCGGGCGCGAAAGGCGCGGCCGCGGTCGCGCTCCTGCGCCTCCGGGCCGACAAACGGCACTGTAGAGGGAAGCGCATCGACGAGCGGCGTAAGGGGAGGGCGCATGGCAAAGGCTCGTTCGAAAAGGGGCCTTCTTGCTAGCCTGCTGGCTTGGCCTGCGCAAGTTCCATGGCCAGCGGCAATGGTCAGGCTGGGTTCTACCGGATCATTTTGCTAGCGAGACATGATGAGCAACCGACTGCCGCCCGCCTGGTCCAAGCACATAAGATCCCGTTCGGCGCCGAACGTGCAACCGCCGAAGGCGAAACCATTGACGCGCGTGCAGGCCGACGATGCGCTGCTGAAACAGGCGTATGGCTTGCAGCAGGCCAAGCGGTTGGCCGAGGCTGAGGAACTGTGCCGTCGCGTGCTGGAGCGCACGCCCAACCATCCCTTGGCTTTGTATATCATGGGCACGCTATTCATCGGGCTCGACGATGAAATGGCCCTGCGATATTTGGCCCGCGCCGTCGGCGAGGAGCCTCAAAACCCCTTTTATCACCTTAGTCTGGGTGAAGTTTATCTAAAAGTCAGCGAATATTCGCCCGCAATCAGGCATATTCAGCAAGCTTTGAAGTTGAAGCCCGATTTGCTGGAAGCGCTTTGCGCATTGGGACGCGCTTACGTGGAATTCGACAAGGCTGACATGGCTGTGCCGGTTTACGAGAAAGCGCTCAAGATCAACCCCGATCATCCTCGCGTTCGGACGGGGCTGGCCAGCGCACTCACCGGACTCGGTCGCGTGGACGAAGCCGAAGTCTATCTGAAAGAAGCGATCGAACGTCGCATCGCGATGCCCGCTGCCTATAACGAGCTTGTGCATACGCGCAAATTCACCGAAGAGCCGGCCGAACTTAAGTCCATCCTGCGCGAACTGGGCTACCCAAAGCTTGACCCCGAAAGTGCGATGAGACTTCATCACGCTGCCGGCAAGGTGCTGAACGACCTTGGGCGCTATGAAGACGCGATAGATCATTTCAAGAAAGGCAAGCAGGCCACAGGCCACAAGTTTGATCTGGAAGCCTATCGCCGCTGGGTCGACTCCACGATCGAGCTCTTCAACCCGGACATGGTGGCTGCCAAGGCGGGTTATGGAAGCCCATCGGAAGTGCCCGTGTTTGTACTGGGCATGCCCCGGTCGGGGACCACCCTGACCGAACAGATTTGCGCGAGCCACCCGGATGTTCATGGCGCAGGAGAACTGAGCAAGCTAAGGCGAGCCGCAAATGTTATCGGCCTCACGAAGGTTCCGTCACGAGCCTTGGGCCAATCGATTGTGCCGATCACCCCTGACGTGTCCAAAAGGTTGGCCGAGGAGCATTTGTCATACCTTCGTGAGCGTGCGCCGACCGCACTTCGCGTCGTCGACAAAATGCCCCAGAACTTCGAACTGATCGGTCTAATAGGCCTTCTCTTTCCCGACGCGCGGATTATTCACTGTCGCCGCGACGCCATCGACAATTGCCTCTCGTGTTTTTTCCAGAATTTCTCCAAGGGACACAGCTACATCGCCGACCTGCAGACGCTCGGGCTGTACTACCGTGAATATGATCGCCTGATGCGACATTGGGACAAGGTTTTTCCGGGACGCATCTTCGAAAACCGCTACGAGACGCTGGTTGCGGATCAGGAGGCACAATCGCGCCGTCTGATCGATTATCTTGGATTGCCCTGGGACGATGCCTGCCTGCGGTTCTTCGACAAGGAGGGATCGGTCAACACGGCCAGTCGCTGGCAAGTCCGGCAGCCGATCTACAGTTCATCTGTCAAGCGCTGGAAAAACTATGAGAGCGCAATCCAGCCGCTGATCCAATCGCTCGGCGATCTCGCCGGTGCCTGAGTTCCACGGCCGGCGGCAACGGTCTGGCTGGATTCTCCCAGACCATTTTGCTAGCGAGACATAATGAGCAACCGACTGCCGCCCGCTTGGTCCAAACACATAAAGTCCCGTTCGGCGCCGAAAGTGCAGCCGTCGAAAGTGAAATCGCCGTCGCGCGCGCAAGCTGACGACATGCTGCTGCGGCAGGCGCTCGAACTTCAGCAAGCCAAGCGGCTCCCGGAGGCGGAGGAATTATGCCATCGCGTTCTCGCCCGCACGCCCAACCACCCGCTTTCGCTATACATCCTCGGTACGTTGGGGCTCGGTATCGACGACGAGTTGGCTCTCAAATATTTTGCGCGGGCAGTAAGCCAGACGCCTCAAAATCCGTATTTCCACCTCAGCCTGGGAGAGGTCGGTCTGAAGCTTGGCGACAGCTTGCTTGCGATCAGGCACCTGCAGCGCGCCTGCGAATTGAAGCCCGATCTGGTGGAAGCGCTTTGCGGACTGGCGCGTGCCTACGTCAACTTCGACAAGGCCGAGATGGCTTTGCCCCTTTACGAGAAGGCGCTAAAGATCAACGGCGACCATCCCATGGTCCGGATTGGTCTGGCTGGTGCGCTCACCAGCCTCGGCCGCATGGACGAAGCCAGAGCCTATCTCGATCAGGCAATAGAACGTCGCGTCGATCTTGGTGCGGCCTACGACAGCCTGGTCAACACGCGCAAGTTCACCGGAAGGCCTGAGGAACTCGGTTCTATCCTGCGTGAACTCTCCAATCCCAAGCTCAACCCGGATGTTGCATCTCAACTCCATCATGCCGCTGGCAAAGTGCTGAACGATCTCGAGCGCTATGATGAGGCGATGGATCACTTCCAGAAGGCAAAAAAGGCCGCTGGCGATGCTTTCGATCTGGAGTCCTTCCGCCGCAGAATCGATTCCATGATCGAGATATTCAGCCCGTCAATGCTGGAAGCCAAGGTTGGCCACGGTAGTCCGTCCGAAGTGCCTGTGTTTGTGCTGGGCATGCCCAGGTCGGGGACGACGCTGACGGAGCAGATCTGCGCGAGCCATCCGGATGTCCATGGCGCCGGGGAACTCACGAAGCTGCGTCGAATGGCGGGCTTGATGGGTTTCAGAACGCAGCCGGATGAGGCCTTGCGCAGTTCGATCATGTCGATGACGCGGGATCAGTCGAGGGCGCTGGCCGAGGAATATCTGTCCTATCTGCGTCAACACGCGCCAGGCGCGCTCCGCATAGTCGACAAGATGCCTCATAATTTCGAGGTTGTCGGCTTGATCGGAATTCTCTTTCCCAACGCGCGCATCATTCATTGCCGGCGCGATGCCGTTGACAATTGCGTCTCGTGCTTCGTCTTGAGGTTCAACAAGGAGCATGGCTACAACGCCGACCTTAAGACTCTCGGGGTGTACTACCGTGAATATGATCGCCTGATGCGACATTGGGATAAGATTTTTCCGGGACGTATGTTCGAAAGTCGCTACGAGACGCTGGTTGCGGATCAGGAGGCTCAATCCCGCCGTCTCATCGATCATCTTGGATTGCCCTGGGACGATGCCTGCCTGCGCTTTTTCGACAAGGGCGGTTCGGTCAACACGCTCAGTCGCTGGCAGGTGCGGCAGCCGATCTATAGCTCATCCGTCAAGCGCTGGAAAAAATATGAGAGCACAATCCAGCCGCTGATTGACGCCTTGGGCGATTTGGCCGAACTTTGAAGAAGTGGGTTGCGTTCGACAGGCCGAGGCTGACCGTGACTTGCTGCCGAGATCCGTCGACCCTGTAGGCCAGCCCTTCAGATCGGAACAACGTTTTTATTTCTTGCACGTCTGAACAAGCGGGCACAGCGAGCATCGCAATCGCCCAGCCCTGCGATCGGTCTTCAGCCGCAGCCGCATTTTTGCATCGAGAGTTGATAGCTGCGTTCCCCGATGCAAAAACCCGGCGGTTGCCCGCCGGGTTTGGATTTCAGTCAGGCTCGGATTGTCAGAATGAGCGCTGGAAGCGGAGCATGCCGCCGATGCTGTCCTTGTCGTCGGCATTGGTCCAGTTGCGATCGTAGGCTTTATCAAACTGACCGTCGTGGGCCCAATCGACTTCGGCGGTGATCGTGAAGCCGGGAACGATATCGTAGGCGACGTTCGCGGCGACGCCGTAGTTCTTGTCGTCGTCAACCGACGCCTGGAGGTTGAACGAGGTCTTCTCGTTGATGGTGTAGGTGCCACCACCCCAGACTGCCCAGTTGCCGCCCCACTGCTTGTAGAAGTTGCGGTCGATGTTGTCGTCCGAACCGTAACCGGCCATGAGGAACAGTGTCAGGTTCTGTATCGGCGTAACGTCGACGCGAACCTTGCCGGCCCACTCTTCCCAGGTGCTGTCATAGGCGGCGACACCGGTGATCGAGCCCCAGCCCTGCGTGTATTTGATACCGCCGACGACATACGGGACATAGCTGTCGATGGAATCATTGCCGCTGTTGCTGTCTTGGAAAATGCCAGGATCCGCAGCGGCACTGCCCGAACCGGTTTCCAACGAAGCCACGGCCGAGAAGCCGTTTCCGGCATCGAAGTAATACTGGACGACGTTGGTGTCGAAGCCGCCGTAGGGGACCAGCGTATCCTGGATGACGTTGCCGGCGTAGCCGATGAAGGTATCGAAGGCCGATTCGTCCTTACCGACGCGGAGACCACCAAGCTGGACCCAGGCAAAGTTCAGCGAAACGCTCGTACCGCCATTGAAGTTGTCATCAAGGTAATCGTTGTGGTTACCCCAGTTGAAGCGGGTCTCGGTGTAGGTCTTCAAGGTGCCGAGCTCGGTTTCCTGGCCGGTCCAGGTCTTCAGCGTGAAGCGGGCGTGCTTGTAGTAGGTATCCTGCGAGTCGCCGTCCTGCTGATCGGTGGTCTTTGCACCGTCGAATGAGCCGACGTCACCGATGCCGATGTCATAGCGGACGTAGCCGCCGATGCGCAGGCAGGTTTCGGTGCCGGGGATGTAGAAGTAGCCAGCGCCGTAGACGTCGCAAATCTTGACGTATTCAGCGGGTTCCGGCTCGGCGACGACGACGGCGTCGGCGGCGCGCGCACCGGAAACTGCGATCAGTGCCGCAGCGGAGCCGAGAAGAAGGCTCTTGATGTTCATTTTCTGACCTCCAGTCAGAATCGAACCAAAGTGCGGAATTGGCGCCGTGTGTTTCGGTAGTAAGTATCTGGGATTGCGTCGTTATTTCGGAAAATCGTTGATTTTTGTGAGATCACGTGAACAGCCGCAGACGTTCACCAGAGGCGTTTGCTGGCAAACGCATGCCCGGAACCGGATTTGAGATAACGCTCGAATGAAGTCGCCTTGGCTTGGTTCGAGAAGGCGATACAGGTCACGACCCGCCACGGCAGGAATTTGGACGTATGGCTGGATTTTCCGGCGTTGTGCTCGGCGACCCGTCGCTTCAGGTCCGAGGTCACACCGATATAGCGTTCGCCTTCCGCGCTCTTGCTTTCCAGCAGGTACACATACCACACGAACCGGCCTCCCTCGCCAAGGCATCGGAGTACATCCTCCTTTGCAAGGAAGGATATGCCAACCTGATTTTGCAACCGTTCCAAGAGGTTGCAGTCCTCCTTCGCCACGGCTTCGGAGGGCATCCCGCTTCGCGCGGAGAGGGTTTCGCTGGACTTGTCCTGCGAAGCGCTCAGCGCGAAGCAGGATGGCCTGCCACCCGAAGCCCGCAGGGCGAAGGGTGGCGGAGAGGATGGGATTCGAACCCACGAGAAGCTTTTGACCTCTACTCCCTTAGCAGGGGAGCGCCTTCGACCACTCGGCCACCTCTCCGTTGCGCCGGTGGATAAAGAAAAGCGCCGGCACAATCAACAAGCTGGCGCTATTATCCTTGAAAAATCGACCCTTCGCCAAAGCGCCGCCCAGCGATGTGGCGATTCTGCGGCAATTCCCTGGTTCGCGACTCGGGCCATGGTCACATTTCGGGCCGACCATCGCCGGAATCCGCCGTTTGCAACGGCTTGCGAAGGGGTGTTGGTTAACAGGAGCTTTCGGAGTGAGGCCAAATCGTGTCATTTGTGCAACAACGCCGGGGTATAGCGCCAACACAAACCTTTTGCCGGTACGATCGTGGTTGAACGCCGCCGTGTCATGGGTAATGTCGGGTTTGAAGGAGCGGCGCGGTGCGCATCTTTTTCGGTAGTGGGGATGGGGCAGGGAACGCTGTCCTTCAGCAAAGAATACCCAGACCCGTTTTTTAACTTTTGACTGGAGGTCAGAAAATGAACATCAAGAGCCTTCTTCTCGGCTCCGCTGCGGCACTGGTCGCAGTTTCCGGTGCGCGCGCCGCCGACGCCGTCGTCGTCGCCGAGCCGGAACCCGCTGAATACGTCAAGATCTGCGACGTCTACGGCGCTGGCTACTTCTACATCCCCGGCACCGAAATCTGCCTGCGCATCGGCGGCTACGTCCGTTATGACATCTCCGCCGGCCAGGCTGGCTCGTTCGACGGCGCCAGGTACCAGGACCTGTCGGATGCCCTCGATGGCGAAGACAACGTCAACGACGGCTACTACAAACAGGCTCGCTTCACGCTGAGGACCTACACCGGCCAGGAAACCGAGATGGGCACCTTGAAGACCTACACCGAGACCCGCTTCAACTGGGGAACGGGTCACTATGACGACACCCTCTTTTCCAACTTTGGCAGCAGAGGCGTTTCGCTGAACTTCGCCTGGATCCAGCTCGGTGGTTTGCGCGTCGGTAAGGACGAAACGGCCTTCAATACGTTCACTGGCTACGCCGGCGACGTCATCCAGGATACGATCGTTCCCTACGGCGGCTTCGACACCAATGTCGTCCAGTACTACTTCGATGCCGGCAACGGCTTCTCGGCGGTGGCTTCGTTGGAAACCGGTGAAGGCTTTGTCGTTGACGGCGGCGCCCTCAATCTCGGTCACGACTCGATCGACAGCTATGTTCCGTATGTAGTTGGCGGCGTGAAGTACACGCAGGGCTGGGGATCCATCAGCGGTGTTGTCGCCTATGACAGCAGCCTCGAAGAATGGGCCGGCAAGGTTCGCCTCGACGTGACGCCGATGCAGAACCTGTCGCTGTTCTTGATGGCCGGCTACGGCTCTGACGACAACCTCCCGCGCAACTACTACAAGCAGTGGGGCGGTAACTGGGCAGTCTGGGGTGGTGGTGCCTACACCATCAACGAGAAGACCACGTTCAACCTCCAGGCGTCGTATGACGAAGCCAAGGAAGCTGGCGTCGCGGCCAATATCAAATACGAAATCGTTCCCGGCCTGGTGATCACGGCCGAAGTGGACTGGGCTCATAACAGCCATCACATCGATAGCGACTCGCTGCCCGGCTATGAATACAACTGGACCGGCATCCCGGGCGACAAGAAAAACGCCGTTGGCGGTATCCTCCGCTTCCAGCGCTCGTTCTAAGGGCTGGACTTAAAGCAAGTGAAATCCAGCCCGGGCGCTTAAACGTCCGGGCTGTTTTTGTTTTCGCGACTGGTAGGCAAACAGAAGGAAAGGGGGTTCGGTAGCTGAACAGGGTTGTGGAACGATGTCGTTGGGATCCGCCAACTGGTGGATGAAATCGGCCGCAACGCTTAAAACTCTTGAAAGGGCACCGCCAAGCAGGTAGGTCTAGGCCTATCCACTCGGGGGTGTGGCGAATAATGACGAATGATGCGATTCAAGAGGGAGGAACCTCTGATCATTTTTCGATGTTTTCTTCTCAAACTGCAAAGATAAAATACAGTTATAACAAGATACGAGAAGTAAAGTCGCACAGGATCGGAGAACTGTTTTCAGTATACCGGGACATACTTTGGGATGATGGGCGGCATAAATACAATGTCAGCTCCTTCATCGGCGAAATAGACGAGATCCTCCTTGGGGAGCGTTTCAGCGCCTTTGACCAAAGCACCCTCGACAACCTTATCGGCACCTTGCGCCAGCGCGGCAACAGCAACGCAACCATCAACCGGAAGATGGCTGCCCTCAGCAAACTGCTGCGCAAGGCTCATAAGATGGGGGATATCCACAGCCTGCCCGAGTTCCGCCGCCAGAAGGAGCGGGCGGGACGGATTCGTTTCCTCGAAAGAGACGAGGAGGCCCGGCTGTTCGCCGCCATCAAAAGCCGCAGCGAGGACGCTTATCGGCTTTCCGTCTTTCTCGTCGACACCGGCTGCCGTCTCGGCGAAGCGCTGGGCTTGATCTGGAACGATATCCAGGAGCACCGCGTCAGTTTCTGGATCACCAAATCCGGCCGCAGCCGCACCATCCCGATGACCGAGCGGGTAAAAGAAGTGATCAAGCTGCCGGCCACCGAGGGCCGCCGGCCCAAAGGCCCGTTCACCAAGCTCAGCCAGGCGCAGTTTCGCGCTATCTGGAACGATGCCAAGGCCGAAGTCGGGCTTGGCGCCGACGATCAGGTCGTGCCGCACATATTGCGCCATACTTGTGCCTCGCGTCTTGTCCAGGGCGGTATCGACATCAGGCGCGTGCAGATGTGGCTCGGCCATCAGACGCTGTCGATGACCATGCGTTACGCCCATCTGGCCACCAACGACCTCGACGGCTGCGTCACCGTGCTGGAGACGCCGCGGTGCAGTGGCGCGGACAGCGGCGGGGCAAGCGCTTTGTCTTCTCCACCTCCGCCAAGGCGGCAACCAAAAAGCGAGCCGGCCGCAAGCAAGGCCCCAAAGCCCGCGAAGAGAAGCGCCAAATCCTGACGGTTTGGGTGGATCTGGCATTGGGTTTCAGGGCAGTTGCTTCAGGTTAGCGCTGCCGCTCATTGCCCTGCCGGGCATTTCTCCCCGTATAGTGACGGGGAGAAAGGTACCCTCGCGAAAGATTTCGCTAGTCGCCAGCGTTCCGGCTAGCCCCTTCTCCCCGTCGCTATACGGGGAGAAGGTGCCGGCAGGCGGATGAGGGGCAGCGCCAACATCGATAAAATTATTTCACCGCTAATTCCAACGGAACTGTCAACGGCCGTCGGAATGCTTTGATCGACGCAAACCCTGCGCGTGAATTACTTCACTCGGTCGAGATTTACTTCCCGCCACCCCGTCGCTCCGCCCGATCGAAAAAGCCAGCGACCTTGCCCGGCAGGCCGCCGGTTTCGAGAAACGGTGCATGCCCCTGGTCGTCGGCGGTGATCGTCTCGATATCGGTATGGCGCGTCCGCATCTGCTCGAGCGTTTCGGCGGACAGCAGCTTCGAGTTGGCGCCGCGTATGACGAGCAACGGGATCGCCGCCAGCGCGTCGAACTGCGGCCACAGGTCGGGCAGCGGCGAGGAGAGGTCCAGGCCGGCCAGCGTGTCGACCAATCTCGAATCGAAATCGGGCAACAACCCTTCCTCGGTCTTGCGGTAAAGGGCTGACGCCATCCGCTCCCAATCCGCATCGGTCAGCGCCGAAAAATCCGCGCCATGGGTGCTGCGCAAGTCGCGGACCACCTCCGCGTACGTCTTCGGCCTTGGCGCGAGGTCGATATAGGAGCGGATATGGGCGAGACCTTGCGCCTCGATCACCGGGCCGATGTCGTTGAGGACGATGGCCTTCAGCACGGCCGGCCGCATCGCCCCGAGCACATGGATGATCAGTCCACCGCGCGAGGTGCCGATGAAGCCAGCCTGCTCGATGCCAAGTGCTGCCAGCCCGGCGAGAATATCGCCCGCTTCGATGCCGATATTGTAATGGCCGATGTCGGCATCGTAGGCGGACTGACCGCGCCCGCGATAATCGAAGGCGACGACCTTGCGCTTCGTCTGCGCTGACAGATAAAGCGCCAATTCGTGAAAGTCACGGCAATTGCGGGTCAGGCCGGGCAGGCAAACGACTGGCCAGCGGCCGGAATTCGCTTCGCCGTAGATGCGGGCGTGCAGGCACAGCCCGTCCGGCGCGGCGTAGAAGAAATCGGAAAAACCCTGCTCGGTTGGCATGTGGACCGCTTCCTCGCAGTTGCCGGATCGTTCCCGACTGCTACAGGCGATGGCAGAGACGGTCAAATCGAAGCATCGGCGCTGAGAATCTTCGAGACATCGGCGGGACAGAGGGGGGCGCAAAGGATCGCAGCCCGACTTAGCTTGAAGCCCGGTCGTCACCCCCGGCCGTTCACCAAATCCCCGACAATATCGTACTTGCCGGAGATACGCATCTTGTAGACCTCGTAATTCTCCATCACGCGCTGAACGTAACTTCTTGTTTCCGTATAGGGAATCCGCTCGATCCAGTCGACGACGGCGTCGACGTCCTTGCCGCGCGGATCGCCGTATTTCGCCACCCACTGGGCGGCGCGGGCGGGGCCGGCATTGTAGCCGGCGAAGGTCAGCACGTAGGAGCCGTCGAAACGGCCGAGCTGCTCGCCGAGAAAGGCGGCGCCCAGCGTTGCATTGTAGCCGGCATCGGTGGTCAGCCGGGCCTGCGAGAAAGTCACGCCGGCCTTCTTCGCCAATTGCTTGGCCGTGGCCGGCATTAGCTGCAGCAGCCCGCGCGCGCCGGCGCTGGAGATTGCGCCGATGTTGAACTCGCTTTCCTGGCGGGCAATCGCATAGGCCAGCGCCTTCCCGGAGCCGGAGATGTTGGCGGTGTCGGGAATGACGCCGAGCGGATGCGACAGCGCGCCGACATCGATGCCGCGGGCGCCGGCGATCTTGCCGACCTTCAGCGCCATGAAATGGTTGCCTTGTTTTTCCGCCAGCACCGCAAGCAGCGCCAGTTCGCCGGGGCTGTTCAGCTGCCCGGCGAGGTCGCGGTAGAGCGTCTCGGCATAGCGGTCATAGCCGGCCTCCTGCAGCCGCTCGATGGCGCTGACCGCCTCGCGGGTGGCAAAATTCTGGCGGTCGGCGGCACTCGGCTGTGGGTAGACGATGTTGAGGGTCTGCCGGCCGACCCGTTCGCCGGCAAGCTGGCCGTAAAAGGTCGTGCCGTAGCTGGCGGCACGGCTGAAGTAATCCTTGGCATTGCCGGGGCCGCCGACTTCGGCGGCGCGGCCGAGCCAATAATAGGCGCGCGACAGCGACATCGGCCCTTGGGCGAGCTCCGCGATTCGCACAAAATGCTTGGCGGCGGTGCTCGGGTCGTTGAGGCCGCGCAGCGCGTACCAGCCGGCATGGAATTCCGCCTCGGCAGCATTGGCGGGACTTTCGGCGGCATGCGCGGCGACTATTCTGTAGGCGGTCTTCATGGCGCCCTGGTCGACCAGCTCGCGCGACAGCACCCGGCGCTCCACCCACCAGGCGTCCGGATCGACCAAAGCGTCACGGTCGCCCGGCGCCTTCATCACCAGCGCGGCAGCGTCGGAAAATTTCTGTTGCTTGCGCAGATATTCGGCTTCGGCAAAGAGATAGCCGGCCGCCCGCTGCGCTGCCGGCACCGCCTTCAGCAGCTTGGCCGCGTTCTTGTCGCCTTTGGTGACTGCCGCCCAGGCATCGGCCAATTGCTGGGCGCCCGCGAGACCGGCGACGCGCAGCGCCGAAGCGACCCGGTCGGCATAGAACATGCGCTCCATGCGGAAGCGATGGTCGGCGGCCGGGATCAGCGCGCCGAACTCGCGGATGACCGTCGCCTCGTCCCTGGCTTCGAGCTTTTCGGTGCGCCAGAATGGCGACAGCACCGAGCGCGCCGCTTTGGTATCGCCCAGCGCTACATAGGAGCGGGCTAGGATCACCACGCCCTCGAAGGTCAGCGGCTGGCTGCCATCGAACGCCCGCACCACCACCTGTGGCGCGGGGTTCTCGCGGTAGAGCGCGCGCTCGCTGTTCTTGCGCAAGGCGATCGTGCCCGGCCAGTTCGGCAGCATTTTTGCCGCATCGGCGATGTCGCCGCTCGGCACCTGGTCGCCGCCATAGAGCGCGATCGCCCAGGCAAGGATGTGCCGGTCGAGCGATTTGGCCGGCAGCGCCTCGCGCACCTGGCGCGCGCGCTGAATGTCGTTTGCCGCCAGCGCATCGAGACCGCTCTTCAGCGCCGCGACGCTGGCGGACGGCGACTGCTGCAGCGCATCGTTCTGCGGCTCGGTCATCGGAATCGCCGACGTGACCTGCACATCGACGCTGCTGCCGATCGCGGCGCCGGGAATCAGCGCGACGATCGCGCTGATAAGCGCGAAAAGATGAGGCCGCCTGATCGGCATGGATTTGGTCATCCCCGTTCTTCGACGCTACAACAGGCACAGATGAATTGAAGCCTATTCGTCTGTGATGAAGGGCCCGTAAAGAAAACCCCATCGAGGTCGTTCGAATTGCAATTGCCGGCGCAATGCTTGCCGCGCAACAATGTCGAGACTATGGTGCGCCGCTTCGCTTTCGGCTAGAAGGCGCGCACGACAAACACCTACAGCGCCGCGCGTCTTCTCAGACGCGCAAAGGACGCTGTAGCACTTTAAATTTGGCGCATGATCCTTTCTGAAAATCGACTGCGATTTTCGGGGTCATGCGCTAGTCCCAAGGAGTTGGACGACATGCTGAGAGGCTCGCTGACCGCGCTCGTGACACCGTTCGAACAGAGCGGCCGTTTCGACGAGAAAGCCTTTCGCGCGTTTATCGCCTGGCAGATCGCCGAAGGCACGACGGGCGTGGTCCCGGTCGGCACCACCGGCGAGTCGCCGACGCTGTCGCATGACGAGCACCGCCAGGTCGTCAAGGTCTGCATCGAGGTCGCCAAGGGCCGGGTTCCGGTCGTCGCCGGCGCCGGCTCCAACAACACCGAAGAGGCGGTTGGCCTGGTCCAGTATGCCGAGAAGGCGGGCGCCGACGCGGCCCTGGTCGTCACGCCCTATTACAACAAGCCGACGCAGCGCGGCCTCTATGCGCATTTCGCCGCCGTCGCCAGGGCGACCAGCCTGCCGATCATCATCTACAACATTCCGCCGCGCTCGGTGATCGACATGAGCCCGGAGACGATGGGGCAATTGGTGCACGACTTCAGGAACATCGTCGGCGTCAAGGATGCCACGGGCAAGGTCGAGCGGGTTTCGGAGCAGCGCGCCACCTGCGGCAAGGATTTCATCCAGCTCTCCGGCGAAGACGCCTCGGCGCTCGGCTTCAACGCGCATGGCGGCGTCGGCTGTATTTCGGTGACGGCAAATGTCGCGCCCAGGCTCTGCGCTGAATTCCAGGAGGCGACGCTTTCCGGCGACAGCGCCAAGGCGCTCGACCTGCAGGACCGTCTGTTGCCGCTGCACAAGGCGATTTTCCTGGAACCCGGCGTTTCCGGCGCGAAGTATGCGCTGTCGAAGCTGGGCAAGGTCGAGAACGTGCTGCGCTCGCCGCTAGTGACGGTCGAGCCGTCGACTGCCGAGAAGATCGACGCGGCGATGAAGCACGCCGGCTTGATAAACTAGGGATGAGGCGCCACCTCTCCGCATCATGAATCAAGTCAGAAAAGCCGATCCCAACAACAAGACCGTTGCGGAAAACCGTAAGGCGCGGTTTTCCTATGAGGTGCTCGACACGATCGAGGCCGGCCTGGTGCTGACCGGTACCGAAGTGAAATCGCTGCGCCAGGGCCAGGCCAACATCCAGGACAGCTACGCCTCGGTCGAGGGCGGCGAGATCTGGCTGATCAACTCCTATTTGCCGGAATACCTGCAGGCCAACCGCTTCAACCACGAGCCACGCCGCCGCCGCAAACTGCTGCTCAACAAGCGCGAGATGGCCAAGCTGGCGCAAAGCGTCGACCGCGAGGGCATGACGCTGGTGCCGCTGAAGATCTACTTCAACGACCAGGGTCGTGCCAAGCTGCTGCTCGCCGTTGGCCGCGGCAAGAAGCTGCACGACAAGCGCGAGACCGAAAAGCAGCGCGACTGGTCGCGCGAGAAGGGCCGGCTGCTGAAGGAGCGAGGGTGAGGAGCAGTCCGCGAAGCGGACGAAAAGTCAATGATTTGGCTTTTCGAGCGGCGAACGTCCGGAGCCATAGCGGCGGGCAGGGTGGACCAATGGGGATAGATCTCTGTTGAAAAACCGGATCGTCTTGTGGAGCGCGGCCGGTCTGCTCCTGGCGGGCCTCGTCCTGGCCGGCGGCTATACCTACTTCAAGACGTTTTCTCCGGACCGCGGCAAATATCCGGTGAGGGGCATCGATGTTTCCCATCATCAGCGGCAGATCGACTGGCGGCGTGTTGCCGCCGACGATGTCGCTTTCGCCGTCATCAAGGCGACTGAAGGCGGCGACCATGTCGACGATGCCTTCGCCGCCAATTTGCGCGCGGCCCGCGCCGCCGGCCTTGCCGTCGGTGCCTATCATTTCTTCACCTTCTGCAGGCCGGGTGCCGATCAGGCACGCAACTTCATCTCGGTGGTGCCGCGCGATCAGCCTTTGCTGCCGCCGGTGGTAGACATCGAGTTCGGCGGCAATTGCCCGCAGCGGCCAACTCCCGAACAGCTGAGTGCCGAGCTTTCCGCCTTCCTCGGTCCGGTCGAGGCGGCGTTTGGCAAGACGGCGATCCTCTATGTGACCGACGAGGCGGCGCAAGCCTATGTCGGGCAGCTAGCCGGCCGCCCGCGCTGGCTGCGTTCGCTGGCGCTGCGGCCGGGCCATGACGACTGGATCTACTGGCAGTACCACAACCGGGGCCGCGTCGACGGCATCAGCGGCGACGTCGACCTGAATGTTCTCCAGGGTGGACCCGCGACGCTGGCCGCGTTGTTTGCCCCAGCGCCTGAAGCGATGTCGACGAATTGACGCTATTCCCGTCCACTAAAACACCCTCAATGGCCCGAAGACGGAACGACGAAGCCTTGACAAATACGGCTATTCGATAGCGTCTCAGTTTTGAGTTCAGCTTACGACCGTTTGCAGAGTTCATCGGCGGAGATACGCTAGCTTGGCCGCATAATTTTGGATTAGCCAATGGCCGCAGCACCAAAAAAATCTTGGATAGTCGCAAGCGACGTAGCCGACCGGGACGGAATCGGCATCGAGCTTTGGATTGAAGGCGACCTCGTGTTGGAGATTTTCCGTGACGACACAAGGCGAACCCGAGAGGTAACCCTCTACCGGAAGGAGATTCCTTTGGAGTTAGTCGAGGAGGCCATTGCGAGGTTCAAAGGTGACATTCCAAGGGATTTTGTAGATTGATCAATCGCCGCCCGATTCATTGTTTCCCCTAAAAGTTGAACGTCACCGTCCCGCCTTTTACGCTTCCGCTAACTATTCATATCGCAGGCGGCGCCGTGCTAAGTGCATTTGATGCCGGAGCGCCCTTCATCAACCAATGACAGCAACGCCCCGCCTGCTGCGACGGATGGCGGCGACCCCCGCCTAGCATTTGTCTATGCGGAGGCGGTGCGTGGCCTCCAGCACCAGCAGGGCGTGGTTGAAAGTCTCAATGCGCGCGCCGGCAATCTGATCTTCGCAACGGCGTTCGCGAGTTCTCTCCTTGGAGGCAGGGCGCTCCAGGATGGCGTAGGGCCTTGGGACTGGCTGGCGCTGACATTGCTTCTTCTTATCGGACTGCTGGTGCGATTATGGTGTGGCCATATTATAACTATACGTTCCGTTTCGATCCCGAGAAGCTGCTCCAGGATTTCGTCGATCAGCATCCTCCCGCAACCATGGATGGGATGCACCGAGCACTTGCGCTGCGCATCAAATCCGACATGGCCAGCAATTGGCGGATCATCCAACGCCTGCGCGTCGCGCTGCAGCTTGCACTGTTTCTGTGGTTGCTGGATCTCCTGGCCTGGTTGTTCGCGATTGCCCGAATCTAGGCGCTTGTGCGCCGGCGCGCCTCGTCTGACTCTATGTCTTCAGAAAAGCTTCTATCTGACTGAAGATATTAACGAACATCGTTTCCGTCAGCACGCCGGTATTGGTGTTGTAGCGCGAGCAATGATAGCTGGAAAATAGCGTGATGCCATTGGCCTGCTGCTGCCCGCCATGCCGGAACGGATAGGCGGCGACGCGTTGGCCGAGCGCCCGCACGGTCGACTGGTGCGCGATCGAGCCCAGCGCCAGCACGGCGCGCAGGTTTGGAAACCGCGCAATCGTCGGCACCAGGAACGTCCGGCAGGTCGCTATCTCGGCGCCAACCGGCTTGTTATCCGGCGGCACGCAGCGCACCGCATTGGTAATCGCCGTACCAACAAGCTCCAGCCCGTCATCAGGTCGCGCCTTGAATTCGCCGCGCGCAAAGCCGTGCGCGATCAGCGTGTTGTAGAGCAGGTCGCCGGCAAAATCGCCGGTGAAGGGGCGCCCCGTCCGGTTTGCCCCGCGCAGGCCAGGCGCCAGCCCGACGATCAGCAAGCGCACCGCATCCTCGCCTTCCGGCGGCAAAAAGGTCGGCACCGGCGCGTTGAACCAGGACGGCTCGCGCCGCCGCCACTCGGCGATGAAGTCGTGCAGCCGTGGGCAGAGCGGGCAGTCGCGATCGGGTTCGGGCGAGACGACCAGGGGCGCGGTCAAGGCAACGACCGTCAATAGTCTTCCTCGTCGACTTCGGCCGGCTCGGGCCGGCGTACCGGCCGCTCCGACGGATCGCGGCCGACTTCATTCTTGAGCGCCATCAAGTCGATGAAATGGTCGGCCTGGCGGCGCAGATCGTCGGAGATCATCGGCGGCTGCGAAGCCATGGTCGAGACGATCGAAACCTTGCGCCCGCGCCGCTGCAGCGCCTCGACCAGCGTACGGAAATCGCCGTCGCCTGAGAAGATGACATAATGGTCGACGACGTCGGCAAGCTCCAGCGCATCGACGGTCAGCTCGATATCCATATTGCCCTTGATCTTGCGCCGGCCGGTCGAGTCGGTGAATTCCTTGGCCGGCTTGGTCACCACCTTGAAGCCGTTATAATCGAGCCAGTCGATCAGCGGCCGTATCGAGGAGTATTCCTGATCCTCGACCAGCGCGGTGTAGTAATAGGCGCGCAGCAGATAGCCGCGTTTCTGGAAGCTCGACAGAAGTTTGCGGTAGTCGATGTCAAAACCCAGCGCGCGCGAGGTGGCGTAGAGATTGGCACCGTCGATAAAGAGAGCGATTTTTTCACGAGGATCGAACATGGAAAAATGTCCTTTTTCGAAATAAGCGGTCGTCTAAATGCGTGGCGACTATCGGCCGGTCTGATAATAGACCTGTTGGCCTTCATCGTTCGAGATAACGCCAGTTTTACGGCAATCCAAGGCACCATGCGGCACCGCAAGCAATTGTGATCGGCGCTGCGTCGTCGCAGGCGGCCCGCGTCAGAGCTGCGCACCGCCATAAAAGCTTGTATTTTGGCGGCGTTCGGGTTATGGACCGCGCCTGTTTTCCATCAAATCCAGGCATGAAAGGGGCAACTCATGGCCCGCGTAACCGTTGAAGATTGCATCGACAAGGTCGACAACCGCTTCGAGCTGGTGCTCCTGGCCGGCCACCGCGCCCGTCAGATCAGCCAGGGCGCGCAGATCACTGTACCGCGCGACAACGACAAGAATCCGGTCGTTGCGCTCCGCGAAATCGCCGACGAGACGCTGTCGCCGGACGACCTCAAGGAAGATCTCATCCATTCGCTGCAGAAGCATGTCGAGGTCGACGAGCCGGAAGCCGACGGCGAGGCGATTGCCGACCAGACCGGCAGTGCCGTTGCGGCCACCGATGCCGACGACGCCGAGGACAACGTCACCTTCGATCGCATGACCGAAGAAGACCTGTTGGCCGGCATCGAAGGTCTGGTACCGCCGGAAAAAAGCGACGATTATTGATCTTAGCAATAACTGCCGACACTTTCGCGTCGGCAGTTTCGTGGCTATCTATGACATGCGCCGTACGCCAGTGCGGCGCATGATTCATTTCAGCATTGCGAGATCCCGCCCATGATGCGTCAGTATGAGCTTGTCGAGCGCGTCCAGCGCTACAAGCCTGACGTCAACGAGGCGCTGCTCAACAAGGCCTATGTCTACGCCATGCAGAAGCATGGCCACCAGAAACGCGCCTCCGGCGACCCCTATTTTTCGCATCCGCTCGAAGTCGCCGCCATCCTCACCGAAATGCACATGGACGAGGCGACGATCGCCGTTGCGCTGCTGCACGACACGATCGAGGACACCACGGCGACCAGAGCCGAGATCGACGAATTGTTCGGCCCCGAAATGGGCAAGCTGGTCGAAGGCCTGACCAAGCTGAAGAAGCTCGATCTCGTCTCCAAGAAGGCCGAGCAGGCGGAGAACCTGCGCAAGCTGTTGCTCGCGATCTCGGAAGACGTGCGCGTGCTTCTGGTCAAGCTCGCCGACCGCCTGCACAATATGCGCACCCTCGACCATGTGCCGGAAGCCAAGCGCCTGCGCATTGCCGAAGAGACGATGGACATCTACGCGCCGCTGGCCGGCCGCATGGGCATGCAGGGCATGCGCGAGGAGCTGGAGGAGATCGCCTTCCGCTTCATCAATCCCGAAGCCTATCGCGCCGTCACCGCACGGCTCGCCGAAATCTTCGAGCGCAACAAGGGCGTGCTGTCCGAGATCGAGAAGGCGCTGTCCACGCTGTTCGACAAATATTCGATCAAGGCCGAGGTCAAAAGCCGGCAGAAGAAGCCGTGGTCGGTATTCCGCAAGATGGAAGCCAAGGCGCTGTCGTTCGAGCAGCTGTCCGACATTTTCGGCTTCCGCGTCGTTGTCGAGACGGTCGAGGACTGCTATCGCGCGCTTGGCGCCATCCACACCACCTGGTCGATGGTGCCCGGCCGCTTCAAGGATTACATCTCGACGCCGAAGCAGAACGACTACCGCTCGATCCACACCACCATCGTCGGCCCATCGCGCCAGCGCGTCGAATTGCAGATCCGCACCTACCAGATGAACAAGATCGCCGAATACGGCGTCGCCGCTCATTCGATCTATAAGGATACCGGCGGCAAGATGAATGGTGCCGCCCATGCGATCTCGAAGGAAACCAATGCCTATGCGTGGCTGCGGCGGACCATCGAGCAGCTTGCCGAAGGCGACAATCCCGAGGACTTCCTCGAAAACACCAAGCTGGAACTGTTCCAGGACCAGGTATTCTGCTTCACGCCGAAGGGCATGCTGATCGCGCTGCCGCGCGGCGCCACGCCGATCGACTTTGCCTATGCCGTCCACACCGATGTCGGCGACACTTGCGTCGGCGCCAAGGTCAATGGCCGCATCATGCCGCTGATGACGGAGCTGAAGAACGGCGACGAGGTCGAGATCATCCGCTCGAAGGCGCAGGTGCCACCGGCGGCGTGGGAATCGGTGGTCGTTACCGGCAAGGCGCGCTCGGCCATCCGCCGCGCCACCAAGAACGCTATCCGCAAGCAATATTCGGGTCTCGGTATCCGAATTCTGGAGCGTGCCTTCGAACGGTCCGGCAAGACCTTTACCAAGGAAAATCTGAAGCCGGTGCTGCACCGGCTGGCGCGCAAGGATATCGAGGATGTGCTGGCCTCGGTCGGCCGTGGCGAACTTGCCTCCACCGATGTCATGAAGGCGGTATTTCCCGACTACAAGGACGAGCGCGTCACGCTGGTCGCGCCCAAGCAGCGCGAGGAGGGTTGGTCGAAGATCCGCAACGCCGCCGGCATGCTGTTCCAGATTCCAGGCCGCGCCGCGCGCAAGGACAAGAACCAGCAGCGCGACGACGCGGTGCCGATCCGCGGTGTGCGCGGCGATCTGCCGGTGCGCTTCGCGCCGGAGGGGGCAGTGCCAGGCGACCGCATCGTCGGCATCGTGCAGCCGGGAACCGGTATCACCATCTATCCGATCCAGTCGCCGGCGCTGCAGGCCTTCGACGACCAGCCAGAGCGCTGGATCGATGTGCGTTGGGATATTGACGAGCGCACCAAGGAGCGATTCCCGGCGCGCGTCTCGGTCACCGCCATCAACGCACCGGGTTCGCTGGCCGACATTGCACAGGTCGTCGCATCCAACGATGCCAACATCCACACTTTGTCGATGGTGCGCACCGCGCCCGATTTCACAGAAATGCTGATCGATCTCGAAGTGTGGGATCTGAAGCACTTGAACCGGCTGCTGTCGCAGCTAAAGGACAATTCGAGCGTCAGCGACGCGCGACGCGTGAATGGGTGAATCGTGAATAGTGAAAGAGGGTGCTCTCACTACCATTCACCATTCACCATTCACCATGGGCATGGAGCGAACAATGAACACCGATGAAGTGCTGGGCATTTTCCGCGAGGCAGGCGCCGTTCTCGAAGGGCATTTCATCCTGACGTCGGGCCTGCGCAGCCCGGTCTTCCTGCAAAAGGCGCGCGTTTTCATGCATGCCGACAAGACCGAGCGCTTGTGCAAGGCGCTGGCCGAAAAGATCCGCGCTGGCGTGCCCGGCAGGATCGACTACGTCGTCGGTCCCGCAATCGGCGGGCTGATCCCGGCCTATGAGACCTCGCGCCATCTTGGTGCGCCGGCGATCTGGGTCGAGCGGGAAGGGGGCGAATTCAGGCTGCGCCGCTTCGAGATCGCCAAGGGATCGCGCGTTGTCATTGTCGAGGACATCGTCACCACCGGCCTGTCGATCCGCGAGACCATCGACTGCCTGCGCGGCCTTGGCGCCGATGTCGTTGCCGCTGCATGCATCATCGACCGCTCGGCCGGCAAAACCGATGTCGGCGTGCCGCTGATCGCGCTCGCCGAATATGAAGTTCCGGCCTATCCGGCCGACAGGCTGCCGCCCGAACTCGCCGCCATACCGGCGATCAAGCCGGGCAGCCGCAATATCTAATGCATGTCGCCCAAAAGTGTGCGGTGGTTTTGGGACAACGACATGCATAAAAACAAGTCAAGAGGCGCTGCCGTGATTGCCGGCATCGATCATTTCGTGCTGACAGTTCGTTCGGTGGACGATACCTGCGCCTTCTATCAGCGCGTGCTTGGCTTCGAGCGCCTCGACGAGCCGGACCGACCAACGGCGCTGCTGTTTGGAACGCAAAAGATCAATGTGCATCAGGTCGGGCGTACCTTCGAGCCGAAGGCCAAGGCGCCGACGCCGGGCGCCGGAGATTTCTGCTTGATTGCCGCCCGGCCGCTCGTCGAGATATGTGCCAGCCTCGCCGCCAATGGCGTGGTGATAGAGGTCGGCCCCGTCGAGCGTGTCGGCGCTCGTGGCGCGATGATGTCGGTCTATTTCCGTGACCCGGATGGCAACCTCGTCGAGGTCAGCGAATATCGATCCTAAGCGGCGCTCCTTAAATTCGCCGCGATCATACCCTGTTCAGAACGGCGACACCCAGGGCTGGCGCGACCGGCCGCCGAGCGGATGCCCTCGGCCTCGTTGTTCTTCGGCCAGCGCATCGCTATATCAAAGTCGTAGTTGCTTTTCGGCGACCGCAGAGCGCAGCATGGGGCTGTCGCGCCCTGGCTGGGAAAAGCCGGCGCGAAGTCATTAATGGAACTAGGAACAGGAACAGAGTGCTTTTTCGACGGCGCAAGCCTGATGGTTTTTTCGAGCGGGTGCGTACCTATTTGTGGCCGCGCCGCTCGTTCTCGCGCTCGCTGCGGTATTTCTCCAAGCGCATCCTGCGGCTTAGGGCCACGCCGCACGCCGTGGCCGCCGGTGTTGCGGCGGGCGTATTCGCGTCGTTTTTCCCGCTTGGCTTCCACTTCATCATTGCCGCCATCCTGTGCTGGCTGATCGCCGGCAATCTGGTCGCGGCAGCACTTGGCACGGTGTTCGGCAACCCCCTGACCTTTCCGCTGCTATGGGCCGCCTCCTGGGAGGTCGGCAAGCTGATCCTGCATGAACACCTGCCGGCGCATGGCCCGCCCGCCCATCTTGGCGACATGCTGCATAATCTTTCCTTTGCGCAGTTGTGGGGACCGGTGCTGAAGCCGATGACAATCGGCGCGATACCGCTCGGCCTGGTTTTCGGCCTGCTGTTTTACGGCATCACCCGCTGGGGCATGGTCACTTTCCACGAGCAGCGCCGCAAGCGTCTGGCCGAAAGAGCCGCAAAGGCTGGAAAAACCGGGCCGGAAGTTCCTGCCGAATGATTATCGGTATCGGCAGCGACCTCATCGACATCAGACGCATCGAGAAGTCGCTGGAACGTCATGGCCAGCGCTTCATCCAACGCATCTACACTGAGATCGAACAGGCGCGCTCCGAAAACCGCGCGGCGCGTGCGGCCTCCTTCGCCAAGCGTTTCGCCGCCAAGGAAGCCTGTGCCAAGGCATTGGGCACCGGTATGGCGCAGGGTGTGTTCTGGCGCGACATGGGGGTCGTCAACCTGGCCAGCGGCAAGCCGACCATGGCGCTGACCAACGGGGCGGCAGCGCGGCTGGACGAAATCCTGCCTGAAGGGCACCGCGCCGTGATCCACCTCACAATAACCGATGATTTTCCGCTCGCTCAAGCCTTTGTGATCATTGAAGCGTTGCCGGTCGAAGAAGCGCCACATTGATTGCATCTGACCACCGGCATGACGTTGCCCAGCGCGCGCCGAGACTCTATACCATCCAACGCACAATCGAGGACGACATGAGCGTGGCTGAAAAAACCCAGAAGAAATCCGGCGGACTTGGCGAAACCGTCAGCGTCATCGTCCAGGCCCTGCTGCTTGCGCTGGTGATCCGCACGCTCCTGTTCCAGCCGTTCTCGATCCCGTCCGGGTCGATGCGGCCGACTTTGCTCGAAGGCGACTATCTCTTCGTCACCAAATGGTCCTACGGCTTCTCCCGCTATTCACTGCCGTTCGGGCCGAACATCTTTTCGGGCCGCATCTGGGGCTCAGAGCCGAAGCGCGGCGACGTGGTGGTGTTCAAGTTTCCGCCGGATCCTTCTGTCGATTATATCAAGCGCGTCGTCGGCCTGCCGGGCGACAAGATCCAGGTCAAGGATGGCCAGCTCTTCATCAACGACGTGAGCGTGCCGCGCGTCAAGGTCGGGCAGATCGACAACCGCGACATCACCGAGGAGAACGGGCCGGTCGATGTCTATCGCGAGACGCTGCCGAACGGCGTCACCTACGACACGCTCGACCTGACGCAGGCCTCGATCGGCGACAATACCAAAGAGTTCAAGGTGCCGCCCGGTCACTATTTCATGATGGGCGACAATCGCGACAACTCGTCGGACAGCCGCTTCACGGTCGGCTTCGTGCCGGAGGAGAACTTGGTCGGCCGCGCCAACCTCATCTTCTTCTCGATCGCCGGCAGCGCCAGCCCGCTCGAAATCTGGAAATGGCCGTCGCAGATGCGCGCCTCGCGCCTGTTCCATTTCGTCAATTAGGACCATGGCGGCGACGAAACGGCTGACCGCCGATGCGCTCGCCGAGGCGCTCAAGGAGCGCACCGGCCACAGTTTTGGCAACCACCAGCGCCTGCAGCGGGCGCTGACACATGCCAGCGCTCGCGGCAGTCACGCCGGCATCGACTACGAACGTTTCGAATTCCTGGGCGACCGCGTTCTCGGCCTTGTCGTTGCCGATATGCTGCTGGCGGCATTTCCCGATGCCGCCGAGGGTGAGCTATCGCTGAGATTGAACGCGCTGGTCAACGCCGAGGCCCTGGCGGAGATCGCCGAGGAGATCGGCCTGCCGGAACTTATTCGCGCCGGTTCGGACGTACGCGGCCTCGATGGCCGCAAGCGCGTCAATCTGCGCGCCGATGCATTGGAATCGTTGATCGCCGTGCTCTATCTCGACGGCGGGTTGGAAGCGGCCCGCGCCTTCATCCACAGATACTGGCAGCCGCGCTCGCAAGCCATCGACGCCGCCCGCCGCGATGCGAAGACCGAACTTCAGGAATGGGCGCATCAGGCGGCGGGCGCAGTGCCAGTTTACATAATCGACAGCCGCGAGGGACCGGACCACGATCCGCTGTTCACCGTCAGCGTCAAGGTCGGCGCCTATCCGCCGGCGACCGGCAGCGGGCGCTCCAAGCGCGAGGCGGAGCAGGCTGCAGCCGCGGCACTTCTGCAGCGGGAAGGCGTCTGGCTCAATCAAGGGAGTGCCGCATGATCGCCACCGAAGCTCCGGCAACAGAAGCTCCCGCTACCCGCTCCGGCTTCGTCGCGCTGATCGGCGCGCCCAATGCGGGGAAATCGACGCTGGTCAACCAATTGGTCGGCGCCAAGGTGTCGATTGTGACGCACAAGGTGCAGACCACCCGCGCCATCGTGCGCGGCATTGCCACCCACAACAACGCGCAGATCGTCTTCGTCGACACGCCGGGCATATTCAAGCCGAAGCGCCGGCTGGACACCGCGATGGTGACCACAGCCTGGGGCGGTGCCAAGGACGCCGATATCGTGCTGCTCTTGATCGATGCCGAGCGCGGCATCCGGGGCGATGCCGACGCCATCCTCGAGCGGCTGAAGGATGTTCGGCAGCCGATGGTATTGATCCTCAACAAGGTCGATCGGGTCAAGCACGAGACGTTGCTGGCATTGTCGGCGGCAGCCAACGAAAGGGTGCCGTTCAAGCGCACCTTCATGGTTTCGGCGCTGACCGGGTCCGGCTGCAAGGACCTGCTCGACTATCTCGCCGAGACCTTGCCGGCCGGACCCTGGTACTACCCGGAAGACCAGATCTCCGACCTGCCGATGCGCCAGCTCGCGGCCGAGATCACCCGCGAAAAGCTCTATCTCAGGCTGCATCAGGAACTGCCTTATTCCTCCCACATCGAGACCGAGAAATGGGAAGAGAAGAAGGACGGCTCGGTGCGCATCGACCAGACCATCTATGTCGAGCGCGACAGCCAGAAGAAGATCGTGCTCGGCCATAAGGGCGAGACGATCCGCGCCATCGGCCAGGCGGCGCGCATGGAAATAGCAGGCATACTCGAGCAGAAGGTGCACCTCTTCCTGTTCGTCAAGGTGCGCGAGAACTGGGGCGACGATCCCGAGCGCTACCGTGAAATGGGGCTCGAATTTCCGCAGTAGAGATCGGCTAAGGTCAAACCGCGCGGCTCTGATACAACAGGCGGTCAGACCGGTCCTTACGTCGCCGCTTGGACGGTTCTCGTTCGTCGTCCCTCCGTCATACACGCTCCTTATAGGCTCTGCGAAAGACCCACTTCCGAGCAACACGGAACCGACGGGCAAGCAGCCAGATTTAGGACATGACCAGGACTTGGAATCGCATCGACCCCAACCGTCAGACCGAGTTTGCAAACGCCGTCGCTGTTGAGATCCAGCGCGTGCTGGCGCGGCAAAATGAGGTGACGAACAGTGATGCGATCGTCGCAGCGGGCAGGGTCGCCGGCGCCGTTGCCGCCGCCGTCGCCTTGCTTGCGCCGACGGACATCAGGGCGATCGATACCATGCAGGAGAGATTGCCTGACAGGGTATTGCAGCTGGTGAGGCTCCTGGCAGCGGAAGCCGCCGGCCAAACCACCGAGGCGTCCGCCTCATCGGCGTTTGGAGACCGGAGCATACAGGTCCCAAGCCGGCCTGCCGGAAGAGACGACATCGATTCGATGCGGGTGGAGGACTGGGCGGGGCGGGTGGCTGGACCGACATTCCTGGAAGACAATTTCGGCATATCGCGTTCGACCCTGCATCGTTGGCAGCGGAGCTGTAGGGTTGTCGCCTTGCGGACCGGTGGCCGCAAACATGTGTTTCCGCTGGCGCAGTTCGTCGATGGCAGGCCGGCATCCGGAAGTGTTGTCTGCAATGCCGAATCCGCGGCGCGCATGGCACTGGCTGATCGGCCCCGCCGCCGTGCTCGACGGCCGTATTCCAATTGAGTTGCTTAAACAGGATTTGGTGGCGGATGTTGTCGTTGCTGCTCAGCACGAAGCACGTATGAAGCTGGCTTAACTTCCTTCTGCCCTTCGAATTTTCTAGATGGACAGATAAAACGTTGGGCTGCAATTGTACAGCCGGCTAACGTAAAAGTACTCTTCTAACTTAAGGTGACAATGTGCCATTTGTGTCATTTCAGTCTGGGGAATTAAATGCACGTGATATTTGTGCAACACGGAGTTATTCTGTTGCAAAAACCATCATTATTTCTGGAATAGTCATTGAGGATCAAGCGCGGATGGGTATGTTCGCCGCCGAAAAGGGGGAGCGGTGCGAGCCTTTTTCGATCTGGGGTGAGGCGGGGAATGCTGCTGTTCAGCCACAAAATTCGAAACCATTTTTAACTTTGACTGGAGAGGTCAGAAAATGAACATCAAGAGCCTTCTTCTCGGCTCCGCTGCGGCACTGATCGCAGTTTCCGGTGCGCGCGCCGCCGACGCCGTCGTCGTCGCCGAGCCGGAACCCGCTGAATACGTCAAGATCTGCGACGTCTACGGCGCTGGCTACTTCTACATCCCCGGCACCGAGACCTGCCTGCGCATCGGCGGCTATGTCCGTTACGATATCGGCGTGGGTGATGTCGACTCGTTCGATGGTGCAACGTCCGGCGACCACGAGGACGGCGACGAGAACGACACCTACCGCAAGAACGCCCGCTTCACGCTTAAGACCTGGACCGGCCAGGAAACCGAACTCGGCACCTTGAAGACCTACACCGAGACCCGCTTCAACTTCGGCAACAGGCAGGGGTACGCCACCGTCAATAACAACGGTACTCCGGCTGATTCTACCGACGATTTCTTCAACCCTAACGCTGCCGGCAACTCCGGCGTTTCGTTGAAATTCGCCTGGATCCAGCTCGGTGGCCTGCGCGTCGGTAAGGACGAATCGGCATTCGACACCTTCATCGGCTACGCCGGCAGCGTCATCCAGGACACGCTGGTTCCGTATGGTGCCTTCGACACCAATGTCGTCCAGTACTATTTCGACGCCGGCAACGGCTTCTCGGCCGTGGTCTCTCTCGAAGAAGGCGCGGGCGACATTGGCACAATCGACAGCTACGTTCCGCATGTCGTCGGCGGCGTGAAGTACACGCAGGGTTGGGGCGCCATCACCGGCGTCGTCGCTTACGACAGCAACTATGAAGAAGTGGCCGGCAAGGTTCGCCTGGACATCAAGCCGATGGACAACCTGTCTCTGTTCATCATGGGCGGCTACGGCACCGACGACAACCTCACGGATGACGCCGGCAACGCGATCGACGCCCACGGTCGTGGCTTCTACAAGCAGTGGAGCGGCAACTGGGCGGTCTGGGGTGGTGGCACCTACACCATCAACGAGAAGACCTCGTTCAACACCCAGCTTTCCTATGACGAAGGCAAGAACTTCGGCGTTGCAGCGAACATCGCCTATGAAATTGTCAAAGTGACCTGCCACTGAATTTTCATCCGGCTGCAGTTAGAGCCTCGGCGGGTTTTACGCCGTATGGTGCGGGTTGAGCAACGGGTGATCGGCGGAGCTGGTCGGGGTTGCGCAGCCGATCGTCCGTTGCGGTGAGATTGGCGGCATAAGCCGCAGGCGTGATGTATCCGAGCGCCGAATGTGGGCGCGATCGGTTGTAGTCGTCTGCCCATTCGGCGATGGTTGTT
>NZ_JAMYLH010000016.1:0-131871 GCF_040317925.1 Mesorhizobium sp. M1348
CTCGTATGCCGGCTACGACCCTGTTTTCCTGTCCATCGCCCGCTCGGTGATCGGCGGCCTGTGCGTTCTTGTCTGGTGCCGCTGGCGCGGCATTGCGCTGTTCACGCCCGACAAGACCCTCGTCGCCGGCATTGTGGCGGGCGCGCTTTTCGGTCTCGAGTTCCTGTTCCTCTACGTCGGTCTCGAGCATACGACGGTTGTGCGCAACACCTTGCTGGTCAACACCATGCCGTTCTGGATGCTGGTCGGCGGCCATTTCCTGCTGGGCGAAAGCATCACGGCGCGCAAGCTCGTTGGGCTTCTGCTCGCTTTCGCCGGACTGGTCGCGGTGTTTTCCGATAAACTGAGCGCCAATGGCGGCGCAACATTGAGCGGCGATTTGCTCAGTCTCGGCGCCGGCATTCTGTGGGCCGTGACCAATATCGTCATCAAGCGGTCGAAGCTGGTGACGGCCAGCGCCGAAAAGCTGCTGCTCTATCAGCTGGCCGGGGCCGCCGTCGTCGGCATTTTGGTGATGCCTTTTGCCGGGCCGCCGGTCCGCAGCTTTACCGTTCTGCCGAGCTTGGCTCTGCTGTTCCAGGCCGTCTACGTCGTCGCGTTCACCTATGTGCTGTGGTTCTGGCTGCTGCGGCGCTACCCTGCATCCGGCTTGTCGAGCTTCACCTTCCTGTCGCCGGTGTTTGGTGTGCTGTGCGGCGCCGTGTTCTTGAACGAGCCGCTGACCGTTCGTATCTTCCTGGCACTCGCCCTGATCGCCGCCGGACTCATCATCGTCAACCGGCCGGCCCGAAAACAAAGTCCCGGATGAGCATGCGCGATATATTGAACGACCTCGAAGCGGGAAAACAGCTCTCTGATCCGGACCCGGTGCGTCGCGCCCAGATCCAGATGAAGACGCCGCTGCCGAAGCGCTTCTACAAGACCGTCGCGGTAGCACCGGTCGAAGACGGTTTTGCCGTCCATCTCGATGGCAAGCCCGTCCGCACGCCGGCCAAGGCGCTGCTGGCGCTGCCGACCGAAAAGGCGGCTGCTCTCGTCGCCGAGGAATTCGCCGCACAGGAGGAGACCATCGACCCGGTGACAATGCCGGTGATGCGTCTGGTCAATACGGCAATCGATGGCGTCGCCAGTGATCCCCAGGCGGTGCTGGAGGACATCCTGCGCTTCGCCTCATCCGATCTGCTCTGCTACCGCGCCGATGCGCCCCAAGGGCTGGTCGACCGGCAGAACGAGCATTGGGATCCGGTCATCGACTGGGTGCGCAGCGCGCTCGGCGCCCGGTTCCGTCTTGCCGAAGGCGTGATCCATGTCGAACAGCCGCGCGAGACCATCGCGCTGCTTGGCCAGCATCTTGCCCAGCGTGCCGATCCGCTGCGCCTTGCCGCCATCCACGTCATGACGTCGCTGACCGGATCGGCGCTGCTGGCGCTGGCCGTCGACTTCGGCGAGCTCGATGGCGAGGCTGCCTGGGCTGCCGGTCATGTCGACGAGGACTGGCAGGCCGAGCAATGGGGCCATGATGCCGAGGCCGTCGCCCGCCGCGCTGCCCGCAAGCGCGACATGATGGCCGCAGTCAACCTGCTCGAAGCTCTCAAAGGCTGACGGCACCGTCGTTTCTATTTCGCACTGCACATTAGACCAAAGTCATAATCCCAAAGGCGGTCTGCCTCTGGGCATTGCTTTCTGTCATTTTTTGCACCGATGGCTGTACTGAGTCTGCGTTGCGAGGAAACGCGGACGATGACGCGCAGCATCGAGGACTGACGGAATCACGAATCACACGGGAGGATACACTCATGGCAATGGCATCGACCGCCGGCAAAACAAGCCGCGGCATGACGCGGGAGGAGAAGAAGGTCATCTTCGCCTCCTCGCTCGGCACCATTTTCGAATGGTACGATTTTTATCTCTATGGCACGCTGACAGCCGCGATCGGCGCAGCCTTCTTTACCCAGTACCCGGAAACGACGCGCAACATCTTTACGCTTTTGGCTTTTGCCGCAGGTTTCCTCGTACGCCCCTTCGGCGCGCTGGTATTCGGCCGCATCGGCGATCTCGTCGGCCGCAAGTACACCTTCCTCGTCACCATCATGATCATGGGCCTGTCGACCTTCCTGGTCGGCATACTTCCAGGCGCAGCCAGTTGGGGTATAGCGGCGCCGGTCATCCTGGTCGCACTTCGCATGCTGCAAGGCCTGGCGCTTGGCGGCGAATATGGCGGCGCCGCGACGTATGTCGCCGAACACGCTCCCGACGACCGTCGTGGCTTCTACACCTCATGGATCCAGACCACCGCAACGCTCGGCCTGTTCCTGTCGCTGATCGTGATTTTGATTGTACAGAATTCGCTGAGCAAGGAAGATTTCACGGCTTGGGGCTGGCGCATTCCATTCCTGGTTTCCGCGGCCCTGCTCGCCATCTCGGTTTGGATTCGCCTGTCGCTTGCCGAGTCTCCGACCTTCCAGCGCATGAAGGATGAGGGCAAAGGTTCCAAGGCGCCGCTTACCGAAGCCTTCGGTCAGTGGAAAAACGCCAAGATCGCGTTGCTGGCGCTGCTCGGCCTTACCGCCGGCCAGGCCGTAGTTTGGTACAACGGTCAGTTCTACGCGCTGTTCTTCCTGCAGAACGTGCTCAAGGTCGATCCGCAGTCGGTCAATATCATGATCGCGATCGCGCTGGCGCTCGGCACCATCTTCTTCGTCGTGTTCGGCTGGCTTTCCGACAAGATCGGCCGCAAACCGATCATCATGGCCGGCCTTGCACTGGCGATCGTCACCACCTTCCCCTTGTTCAAGGCGCTGACGAGGGCGGCCAACCCGGCGCTCGCCACCGCCCAGCAGAATACGCGCGCGACAGTAACTGCCGCACCTGGGGACTGCAGATTCCAGTTCAATCCGACCGGGACCCGCAAGCCTCTCACCTCGTGCGACATTGCCACGGATTTCCTTGCCAAGAGCTCCGTGCCTTACGACATTGTTGCGACCGCGGCACCTGGGACTGCGGCAAGCGTCAAGATCGGCAACGAAACCGTCACCTCCTATGATGCTGTGGCAGCCGCAGACAAGGCGACTTCAAATGAAACTGCGTTCAAGAAGGCAGTAAACCTCGCGCTGCAGGACGGCGGCTATCCACTGAAGCGTGCACCGGCCAAAGTATCTGACCAGAAGCTCGACGCCTTCGTCGCGGCCAATCCGGAGCTGAAACTCGATGCGGCAGCCATCCGCGCCGGCGACAAGGCGACGGTTCCGACCGAGCAGGCGATCAAGGACAAGCTGCTGACTGCCGACGACGCCGCCGGCTCGCCAGAGGTCGCCGTCTACACGATACCGGGCGCCGGCGCCTTTGCTATGTTCGCGGACCCGGCTGCGGTGAATTGGCCGATGACGATTGGCATCCTGTTCATTCTCGTCCTCTACGTGACAATGGTGTATGGGCCAATCGCCGCAATCCTGGTCGAGATGTTCCCGACCCGCATCCGTTACACCGGCATGTCGCTGCCCTATCACATCGGCAATGGCTGGTTCGGCGGCCTGCTGCCGGCGACGGTGTTCGCGCTCAGTGCCTACAAAGGCGACATCTACTACGGCCTCTGGTACCCGGTGGTGATCGCGGCGATGTCGCTGATCATCGGGATGATCTTTATCAGGGATACGCTCGGAACGGACCTGCACGCCAAGCAGTAGCCGGCCTGTCCCGGTTCAAAGCAAAGCCCGGCGCGAGTGATCACGCCGGGCTTTTTCATTTATCGAGTGCATGGAGGGGAAGGGCTTAGCTCTTCCGATCCTGGTTCGCTTCCTCGATCGCTGCTTCATGATACCAGGCACTTCCGAAATCCGTTCGGTTGCGCAAAGAAGCAAGTTCTGCCGCGAACTTAGCCTTTCCGCTTAAATTTGAGGCAGAAGCGCGCGCTGCCACCGGGAACATCAGGATTTTGGCCGACTGACGAGTGGAAGTGATTTCCATTGTCGGTTTCCTTTCTTCGACAGAACACTGCCGATTCAACCTTTCCCCAACATAGGTTCAGCAACCGAATTAGGCAACATGATTACGAAAAGATCAGTACTTGCACATGATTTGTGCAAGTTGTGCTTGTGGATGATCCGAACGCAGCATGACGGCGGACCAGCGATTTTGGGCGGATACAACCTCACTTTTTGCCGCATCCGTCGCCGGCGAGAATGGCACACGAATTGCATTTTAACAGTCCGGCAGGTCGGCTGCTGGATAGGCCGGCTCGCCCCGGCGCCATCCAGGGTTCGGTGATCAAGCAACGAGAGGCTAGAATGACGAAATACAAGCTCGAGTACATTTGGCTCGATGGATACACCCCGGTTCCCAATCTTCGCGGAAAGACGCAGGTCAAGGACTATGCCGAGTTTCCGACGCTCGACCAGCTTCCTCTGTGGGGCTTCGACGGTTCTTCGACCATGCAGGCCGAGGGCCACAGCTCCGACTGCGTTTTGAAGCCGGTCGCCGTCTATCCGGATCCCGCCCGCACCAATGGCGCGCTCGTCATGTGCGAGGTCATGATGCCGGACGGCGTGACGCCGCATGCGTCCAACAAGCGCGCCACCATTCTCGACGACGAGGGCGCCTGGTTCGGCTTCGAGCAGGAATATTTCTTCTACAAGGACGGCCGTCCTCTCGGCTTCCCCGAGAGTGGCTATCCGGCGCCGCAAGGCCCGTACTATACCGGCGTCGGCTACAGCAATGTCGGCTCCGTCGCCAGGCAGATCGTCGAGGAGCATCTCGACCTTTGCCTTGCCGCCGGCATCAATCATGAAGGCATCAATGCTGAGGTAGCCAAAGGCCAGTGGGAATTCCAGATCTTTGGCAAGGGCTCCAAGAAAGCCGCCGACCAGATGTGGATGGCGCGCTATTTGTTGCAGCGCCTGACCGAGAAGTACGGCATCGACATCGAATACCACTGCAAGCCGCTCGGTGACACCGATTGGAACGGCTCCGGCATGCATGCCAACTTCTCGACCGCCTATATGCGCGAAGTCGGCGGCAAGGGCTATTTCGAGGCGCTGATGGCAGCCTTCGACAAAAACCTGATGGATCACATCGCCGTCTATGGGCCGGACAACGACAAGCGTTTGACCGGCAAGCACGAGACCGCGCCCTGGAACAGGTTCAGCTACGGCATCGCCGATCGCGGCGCCTCGATCCGCGTGCCGCACTCCTTCATCAACAACGGCTACAAGGGCTATCTCGAGGATCGCCGTCCGAACTCGCAGGGCGACCCCTACCAGATCGCCTCGCAGATATTGAAGACGATCGCCTCCGTCCCGACGAGCGCCGAGGTTTCGGCCGCGGCTTGAGCACTTGTCACGGCGCAGACCTCAGGTCTGCGCCGTGACGTTCTGTCCAATCGCATCACAATAAAAAACCCCGGCGTCTTCGCCGGGGTTTTTTCTGTTGGCTGCAACGATCTGAATCAGACCGAATAATACATGTCGTATTCGACCGGATGCGGGGTCATTTCGAAGCGCATCACCTCGGCCATCTTGAGCTCGATGTAGCTGTCGATCTGGTCGTCGTCGAAGACGCCGCCGGCCTTCAGGAAGCCGCGGTCCTTGTCGAGGCTCTGCAGTGCCTCGCGCAGCGAGCCGCAGACGGTCGGGATCTTCTTCAATTCCTTCGGCGGCAGGTCGTAGAGATCCTTGTCCATCGGCTGTCCCGGGTGGATCTTGTTCTTGATGCCGTCGAGGCCGGCCATCAGCATGGCGGCGAAGGCGAGATAGGGGTTGGCGCCCGGATCGGGGAAGCGGACCTCGACGCGCTTGGATTTCGGCGACGAGCCGAACGGAATGCGGCACGAGGCCGAGCGGTTGCGTGCCGAATAGGCGAGCAGCACCGGCGCTTCATAGCCCGGCACCAGGCGCTTGTAGGAATTGGTCAGCGGGTTGGTGAAGGCGTTGATCGCCTTGGCATGCTTGATGATGCCACCGATGTAGAACAGGCAGCTCTCAGACAGGCCGGCATATTCGTTGCCGGCGAAGGTCGGCTTGCCTTCCTTCCAGATCGACTGGTGGACATGCATGCCCGAGCCGTTGTCGCCGAACACCGGCTTCGGCATGAAAGTGGCCGTCTTGCCGTATGCGTTGGCGACCTGGTGCACGACATATTTGTAGATCAGCATCTTGTCGGCGTTGCGGACCAGCGTGTCGAACTTGATGCCGAGCTCGTGCTGGGCGGCGGCCACTTCGTGATGGTGCTTTTCAACGCGCACGCCCATTTCGGCGAGCACGGTGAGCATTTCCGAGCGCATGTCCTGTGCCGAATCGATCGGCGGCACCGGGAAATAGCCGCCCTTGATGCGCGGCCGGTGACCGAGATTGCCGGTCTCGTAATCGGTGTCGTCATTGGACGGCAGTTCGGTGGAATCCAGCCTGAAGCCGGTGTTGTAGGGATCGGCCTTGTACTTGACGTCGTCGAACACGAAGAACTCGGCTTCAGGACCGACGAAGATCTGGTCGCCGATGCCTTCGGCCTTCATATAGGCCTCGGCCTTCTTGGCGGTGCCGCGCGGGTCGCGGTTGTAGGATTCGCCCGAGATCGGATCGAGAATGTCGCACAGGATGACCATGGTCGACTGGGCGAAGAACGGGTCCATATGCACCGTATCCGCATCGGGCATCAGCACCATGTCGGACTCGTTGATTGCCTTCCAGCCGGCGATCGACGAACCGTCGAACATGACGCCATCGGCAAACATGTCTTCCTCGACCTCGACGACATCCATCGTAACGTGCTGCAGTTTGCCCTTCGGATCGGTGAAGCGCAGATCGACGAACTTCACGTCGTTGTCCTTGATCTGCTTCATGATGTCTTTGGCTGTCGTCATGTCCCTGCTTCCCTATGTGATGACGTTTTGAACGTGGCCTTTTAACGGGAAAACTCAGACGGCGTCCATGCCGGTTTCGCCGGTGCGGATGCGCACCACTTCCTCGATGTTCGAGACGAAGATCTTGCCGTCGCCGATACGGCCGGTCTGGGCCGCCTTGCGGATGGCTTCGATCGCGGCTTCGACTGCATCGTCGCCGAGCACGACCTCGATTTTCACCTTCGGCAGGAAGTCGACGACATATTCGGCGCCGCGATAAAGCTCGGTATGGCCCTTCTGGCGGCCAAACCCTTTGGCCTCGGTAACGGTGATACCTTGCAGGCCGGCCTCCTGAAGCGCTTCCTTCACTTCGTCTAGCTTGAATGGCTTGATGATCGCTTCGATCTTTTTCATGTAAAAAGTGGCCTCCACTGCCAAAAAAGACGGGTTGTGAGCCCCGCTTGCGCCTCAATCAAGCACAAACTGTGCCAACTGATGGGGCGCCGAGCGGCCTCACATCATTTGGATACCATGCTACGCGGGAATGTACATTCGCGTCATTCACTGCGTCGGATGCGCCATGAACGCCGCGAGCCTATACACGGCTGGTCCTGCAGTCCGCACAAAAATTGGGCATATCGGATATTTCATGAGCAGCTGCGGACCTGCGACTCGTCGCTCCGGGCATCGCCGGTGTGTTTCACAACCTTCGTAGTTTGCGTCGGATCAAAAACTGGACAATGCTTCGGCAGATGATGTGCATGTCGCCCGCATGAGCAACGAACTTCTTTCTCCGTCCGAAATGGCCGAGGCCGACCGGCTGGCGATCGCCGCCGGTCCGTTCGACGGCATCGGCCTGATGCGCAACGCCGGCGCCGCGGTTGCTGCCGTAGTGCTGAAGCGCTATCCAGCGGCGAGCCGCGTCCATGTGCTCTGTGGCCCCGGCAACAATGGTGGCGATGGCTACGTCGTGGCACGGTTGCTGGCCGAGGCTGGCGTCAATGTCGCGGTCTGGGCCGAAGGCAAGCAGAAACCGGGGAGCGATGCCGCGCTGGCTGCCGAGGCTTGCAACCTGCCGGTCAACCATCTCGGCCACTGTTATCCGGAAGCGGGAGAAGTCGTCGTGGACGCGCTCTATGGCGCGGGACTGTCGAAAGACATTTCCATGCAAGCGTCAGCCGTCTCCGGCCTTAGTAGCGCGGAACGCGTGCCGGTGGTTTCGATCGACCTACCTTCGGGTGTGTCGGGCGAAACCGGGTTGACCAATGCTTATTTCGAGGCCGAGGTGACGGTAACGTTCGTGCGAAAAAAGGTCGGCCATCTGCTGATGCCCGGACGCAGCCTGTGCGGCGAGATCATCGTCGCTGACATCGGCATTCCAGATGCGATCGTCGACCAGCTCAAGATCAAGACGTTTGAGAACACGCCGGACCTGTGGCTGCGATGGAATTTTCCGCGAACGGCCATCGATACGCACAAATACAAGCGCGGCCATGTCGCGGTCTTTTCCGGCGGACCGAGCGCCACAGGTGCCGCCCGGCTGTCTGCGATGGCCGCTGCCAGAAGCGGGGCGGGGGCAGTGACCGTGCTTTCGCCTGGCGATGCCATGCAGGTGAACGCCGCGCATCTGACCTCGATCATGTTGCGAAAGGTCGACACCGTCGCGGAGGTGGGCGAATTCATCGGCGAACGGCAGCCGTTGGCCATCGTTCTTGGTCCAGGGTTCGGCGTTGGCGACAAAGCCCGCGATTTTGCATTGCGGTTGCTCAGCCGGGACCCTCTCCACGATATCAAACACGGGATCGAATTTGGAGGCGTTGTGCTTGATGCCGATGGCCTGACTTCGTTTCGCGACGCTCCAGACGCCCTTTTTGAAGCCGCACATCGAACCTTCGCACCAAGTCTGGTGCTGACGCCGCATGAAGGCGAATTCGCCAGGCTTTTTCCCGACATTGCCAGATCGAAGAAGCAGTCAAAGCTCGCCAAGGCCGGCGCCGCCTCAGCGCGTGCCAATTCAGTCATTGTCTACAAGGGCGCCGACACGGTGATCGCGGCGCCCGACGGCAGGGTTGCGATCAACAGCAATGGCGCGCCGTGGCTGGCAACGGCCGGGTCGGGGGATGTGCTGGCGGGCATCGTTGCCGCGCTGCTGGCGCAAGGCATGCGAGCCTTCCAGGCTGCCTGCGCTGCGGTCTGGATCCACGCCGAGGCCGGCCGCCGTTTCGGGCCTGGCTTGATCGCCGAGGATCTGCCGATGGCGTTGGTGCCGGTGTTGCGTGAATTGGTCGAACGCCAACAGGACCTTCTATGAGACGTCTTGCTGTCTTTTTCATCACGCTCGTCATGGCCGCATTGGCGACACAGTCGGCGAATGCCGCTGAGCAGCCGGTGACCATCGTCGACGACCCGGCCGTTCTCGCCGCCCTCGATAGCGAGGGTTACGGTTTCGCCGGCATTTTCGGCGTCGATGGCAAGGGCGACCTGAAGACGCTCTACGAGAAGGCGCCGGCCTACCACGCGATCGTCGAAACGGTTGCAAGCGACGTCGCGGCGCTGCGGGCCGAGATGAAGGCCGGCGGGCGGACGCTCTATGAGGTCACCGACGGCAATGTCGGCCGCATCATGGACATGCGCTGGCTGAAGACCGACGCCGCACGCTTCCGCCTCGTCGGCGTGGTCAACCGGCTCGACCGCGGCGATTTCGCCGCGCTGACGGGCGACACCAGTTGCGGCGAGGTGCGTTTCATCTATCGCCTCGCCTACAGCTTCAAGAAGAACGGCAAGGTTTTGGCCTCGCGCCTGCCGTTCAATTTCAGTGCCGTCTTCAATGTCGCGCCCGATGCCGATGGTGGCTGCGTCGGCGTTGCCGGACGCTGGGCGCCGCAACTCGACGAAAGCGTCGATGCCGGTTGGCTGACCGGCGGCCCGCTGGAAAGGGCGGCGCTCACCTTCAAGCAGCTCGAGCTCAATGCGCAAGTGGTGCGCTTCCCCTCCGGCCAGGAGACCGAATTCGGTGGCCAGGCGGCCTACGTCATGCGGATATTCGGCATCGATGGCTCGGCTGTCAGCGAGAAGCCGCTGGAGAATACGCCCGACACGGCACGCCTTGCTGAAGACGCCGGCTTAAAAGCAAAACTTGCGGAATACATCCGCACAGATGTTGCGGCGGTCGATCTCGGCGTCTACCAGATTCCGGACCAATTCCTGGCGAAGAAGGTCATCTCATGGTCGACCTTCGGCAGCGCAAGGCAGGCCAACCACCCGTTCACGCCGCTGTTCCAATCCGCGGATTTCGCCGGCCTCGATTTTTCTGCGCTGAAGTTGGTGCGAACGCCGGAGGCGCTGGTCGAGCGTCTGGACAACGGCGCCTGCCAGGGCTGCCATCAGGCGGGATCGACCGCCGGCTTCCATTTCATCGGTTTCGATGACAAGACGACCTCGCCGCTCAACCGCATCGAAGTTGGCATCTCACCGCATCTTCACGCCGACATCCCCCGCCGCGAAGCGTGGCTGCGCGCGACTGCCGAGGGCAAGGAGCCGAACCGTTTCCGCCCGCTGTCCTTCGCGCCGCCGGCCACATGGAACGATGCCGGCGAGGTCGACTACGCGCCGGCCGAGATGGCGATGCCGTGCCTGATGCCGGAGGATGCGGCCCGCTTCGGCGCAACCTGGCAATGCGGCGGCGGTACCGTCTGCACGCCACTGGCGATCGTGTCCGGCGTGCGCACCAAGCTGGCGCAATGCCTGCTGCCCAAGGACAGCCCCAAGGACAGCAAAGCCATGTTCTCCGGCCATCCGTGCCTGACCGGCTCGATCGCCAGCAACGCCGCGCAGCCTTTCAATGACCGCTACACCATCACCGGCCAGTTCGCGGCTTTCGCGCCGGGCATTTCACGCATCGCCTACACCTGCCGGCCGCCGAAGATCGGCGTGCCGGCGGGCATTGCCTATCGCGGCTGCGACGACCGGGATCACAGCTTTGCCGCCTTCAAACCGGGCAAGTCGATGCCGAACGAGATTTGCGGGCTGGTTGGCGGCAAAAAATTCGACACCTGCGTAGCGACCAATAATTTCGACCAGTGCCTGGGCGGCGCCGTCAATCGCGGCAACAGGCCTGCCTGCTCCGCCGACCATTTTTGCCGCGAGGATTACATGTGCCAATCGCTGCCGCCCGACACGCCGGGCATCGGCAAGGTGAGAGGCATCGGCTTCTGTTCGCCAACCTATTTTATCTTCCAGATGCGCATCGACAATCATGCGACGCCGTGGTCGGGCGCTGTCCGCGCGACGATGGGAGCGGGGTTCGGCGCGGCGGAAGCGGAATAGGCCGCCGGCTCACGCATTAGCAGCAGTGGATCCTGGTGGGCAGCTATCGATCGAGATGGTCGGCGATGTTCGATGTCCATTCGCCGTCGAAATGGCGGACATGTTCGGCGACGACCTCATCGCTCAGCAGGCTCGACAAGGCAGAAACCAGAACTGGTTCTATCTCTGGAGCCGAGTTAAATCCAAGAGCAGTCAAACGTTCGGACCAGGGCGGATGATCCGCGCTTTCGTTATCTGGCGCGTCCCAGGCCTTTTGCGCATATTCTTGCAGGATGGGAAGCCTCGACAGGTGACTGGCGGCCGCCAGAACTCTTTCGAGTGGTGGACGAGGCGGTACCATGGTGCCAAGCAGTTCACGTTTAAGCGGAATATACACTTGGTCATCGAAGAACGCACTGGCAGCACCGATCAGTAGCAGGGCGCGCGCCGTTTCATATGCATCGCCGGACGTCGCTGCATGGCGATCTGCGTCAATTTCCGCCCGTCGCGACAACCGTATTTCTTCGCGCTCCAGAGTGCGCGACAGCGGACCAAGCATCCAGTAGAACAGGCTGCCTGAAACGGTTTTCCCTGGAGGAGCGAAGTCGAAGATTAGATCGAAGCTTTTCTCGAGTTCGGCCAGGTTGAGACCGCCATTTGTATCTTTGTTTTTCAGATGGGCGTCCTCATGAGCCAAGATCGCCGCAAATGCCTTTTTGTCGGTCGCTGCGAGCAGCGGCAGGCCCACGGTGAGAATTGCCCTGCGACCAAGCAGGCCCAGAAACGGCCGCTCTTCACCGATGCTAGCGTTGAGATCGTCGCTCAGCACGATCGTCGTCCGGCTGGCGCGGTGTTTGCCAGCAATACTCTCCCAGACAGCCCACAATTTCGGGGCTGATTCCCAAGTAATCCCGTCCACCTTGCTGGGTCGAAAACCGGCGAACAATGTCCCAATCAACAGAACGATGGCCAGCATCGCGGCCGGGATTGCAACAACGCCAGTCGCGATGACAGCGAGCGGATAGCAATCGAGGAACCAGAACCACAGGAGTATTGGGCAAAACAGCGGCAGAGCGAAGAGCAGGATGGCAAACCTGCCGAAACGCGCTCCCACACAGAGGACCAGGCGCGACATCAACCCCTCTCACAGCGGAATATTATCGTGCTTCTTCCAGGGGTTTTGCATATCCTTGTTGCGCAGCATCCTGAGCGCGCGGGCGATGCGGCGGCGGGTCGAATGCGGCATGATAACCTCGTCGACATAGCCACGCTCGGCGGCAACGAAGGGTGACAGGAAGCGATCCTCGTAAGCTTTTGTGTGCGCTGCAATTTTCTCCGCGTCGCCGATATCCTTGCGATAGATGATCTCGACTGCGCCCCTGGCGCCCATCACCGCAATCTGCGCCGTTGGCCAAGCATAGTTCATGTCGCCGCGCAAATGCTTTGACGCCATAACGTCATAGGCGCCGCCATAGGCCTTTCTGGTGATGACGGTTATTTTCGGCACGGTCGCTTCGGCATAGGCGAACAGAAGCTTGGCGCCGTGCTTGATCAACCCGCCATATTCCTGCGCGGTGCCTGGCAGGAAGCCCGGCACGTCGACGAAGGTGACGATCGGGATCGAGAAGCAGTCGCAGAAGCGCACGAAACGCGCCGCCTTGCGGCTGGCATCCGAATCGAGCACGCCGGCCAGCACCATCGGCTGGTTGGCGACGAAGCCGACGGTGCGGCCCTCGATACGGCCGAAGCCGGTGACGATGTTTTTCGCAAAATTCTGCTGGATCTCGAAGAAGTCACCCTCGTCGGCAACTTTAAGGATCAACTCTTTGATGTCGTAGGGTTTGTTGGCATTGTCGGGGATCAGCCTGTCGAGCGACAGATCGTGATCGGTGACCGACTGGTAGCATTCGATCTCGGGAATTTCCGCCGTGTTGGAGGCGGGCAGCAGATCGACCAGCCGGCGCATCTGCAGCAACGCCTCGACGTCATTGTCGTAGGCTCCGTCGGCGATCGAGGACTTCGTCGTGTGGACGGAAGCGCCGCCGAGGCTTTCGGCGGTGACCGTCTCGTTGGTGACGGTCTTCACCACATCCGGCCCGGTGACGAACATGTAGGAGGTGTCGCGAACCATGAAGATGAAGTCGGTCATCGCCGGCGAATAGACGTCGCCGCCAGCACAAGGGCCCATGATCAGCGAAATCTGTGGGATGACGCCGGAGGCTAGAACATTGCGCTGGAAGATCTCGGCATAGCCGCCGAGCGCCGCCACGCCTTCCTGGATGCGGGCGCCGCCGGCGTCGTAAAGGCCGATGATCGGCGCGCGGTTGCGTAGCGCCATCTCCTGCACCTTGACCACCTTTTCGGCATGCGCCTCGGACAGCGAGCCGCCGAACACGGTAAAGTCCTTTGCAAAGAGGTACACTGGCCGGCCATTTACGGTGCCCCAGCCGGTGACGACGCCATCGCCGGCGATCTTGGTCTTCTCCATGCCGAAGTCGGTCGAGCGGTGCTCGACAAACATATCGAACTCCTCGAACGAGCCCTCGTCGAGAAAAACGTCTATGCGTTCGCGGGCGATCAGCTTGCCCTTCTTGTGCTGGGCGTCGATGCGGGCCTGGCCGCCGCCCATGCGGGCGATCTCGCGGCGGCGCTCGAGTTCCTTCAGCACGTCCTTCATGACCGGTCCCCGAAACGGAAAGCTGGATTGTGGTAATCATGCCCGCGAGAGAGCGCAAGCGCCGCTTCCTCTTGGCTTTGCTGCGCTGCAGCATCAGGCCCCTTGCATTTCGATGCGAACTGGGCCATATGCGGCGGCATAGGCGCTTGGGCCGGGATAAATCCGGCCTTCTCGACGAATGAGACTGGTTGCGTCTGTTTTCCCTCTTCCCGGCATATCGGCAAGGTGGCGAAAAAGCCCCGTGGCATGATGCCTGCGGGCACGACAGCGCAGCCGTGTGGACAATAGCGTCCGCCCGCCTTGTCGTTTCATGACAATTTTCGACGGCAGGTTGCGCCCTGCCGCCATTTATGTTTGCGGCCAGGAGCCGCATGAAAGAAGAATATTTTGACCAATGAAAACACTTTGACCGGTAAGGACACTGGGGAACTGAACGGTTTCGCCGCACTTGGAATTACCGGCGCACTGCTCAAGGCCACCAATGCCGCCGGCTTTACCGATCCGAAGCCGATCCAGGCCCAGGCGATCCCGCCGCAGCTCGAAGGCCGCGACATTTTCGGCATCGCCCAGACCGGCTCAGGCAAGACCGCGGCGTTCGCGCTGCCGATCCTGTCGAAGATCATCGCACTTGGCACCAAGCGCCGGCCGAAGACGGCCCGCGCGCTGATCTTGGCGCCGACGCGCGAACTCGCGGTGCAGATCGAGGAGATGATCAAGCTGCTCGCCAAGGGCGCGCATGTCTCGACCGCGCTGGTGCTTGGCGGCGTCTCGCGCTTCAGCCAGGTGAAGAAGGTTGCCCCTGGCGTCGACATCCTGATCGCAACCCCCGGCCGGTTGACAGACCTGGTGCGTGAAGGCGATCTCGTGCTTGCCGACACCAAATGGCTGGTGCTCGACGAAGGCGACCGCATGCTCGACATGGGCTTCATCAACGACGTCAAGCGCATCGCCAGGGCGACGGCGCCGGACCGTCAGACGGTGCTGTTCTCGGCAACCATGCCGGCCGAAATCGCCGAACTGGCGAAAGGCCTGCTGAAGAACCCAATTCGCGTCGAAGTCGCTCCTCACAGCACCGCGGCCGCCGAGATCGTACAGGGTGTCGTCTTTGCCCGCACCAAGCAGAAGCGCCAGGTGCTGGCCAACATGCTTGCCGATGAGGCGATGAAGTCGGTCATCATCTTCTCGCGCACCAAGCATGGCGCCGACAGGGTGACCAAGGATCTCGAGCGCGACGGCTTCAAGGCCGCCGTCATCCACGGCAACAAGTCGCAGAATGCCCGTCAGAAGGCGCTCAACGATTTCCGTGAGGGTTCGGTGCGCATTCTCGTGGCGACCGACATTGCGGCACGCGGCATCGACGTGCCCGGCATCAGCCATGTGGTGAATTTCGACCTGCCGGACGAGGCAGAGAGCTATGTCCACCGCATCGGCCGCACTGGCCGCAACGGCATGGACGGCATCGCCATCACGCTCTGCGACCCATCCGAAAACAGCAAGCTGCGCCAGGTCGAGCGCATCATCCGCACCAAGCTGCCGATCGTTGCCGACCATCTCGGCAGCCCCGATCCGCAGCGCAATCCCGCCGAGAAGAACGAGCGCAGCTTCGAACCGGCCAATGATCGCAACGACCACAATGGCCGCCGCGACGGCAGGCGGCCCGGCGGCGCAAACAACGGCTTCGGCAAGAAGCGGTTCGGCGACAAGCCGGCCTTTGCGGGCGAGCGCAAGCCGGAAGGCGCCAAGCCCTTCAAGGGCAACAACAAGCGCCGCTTCGGCGGCAAGCGGCCAGCAGCGCGGGCCGCATAATCTGACCGTGTTGCGGTCGGCCAAGCCTGGCTTGGTCATTCACGATTGAAAAGGGCGCCCGGCGGGCGGCTGCGGGGGCCCGCGTGGTTGGGGGCGTTTGTTGAAATAAACACCCCCACCGCCCCCCCCCGGGGGGCCATAATAATCGCCCGGGGGGGGGGGCGCCCACGGGGGGGTGTGAATAACCTCATCAAACGGGCCCCCCGGCGCTGCGCCGGGGGCCCCCTCTTGCTTGAGGCCTTTGGTTCACTTCACCACCGCCTCGACCCACACGACGATCCGCTGCGCGAGGAAAGCCGTGGTCGATGGCGACAGCGCGTCGCCGGCGATGACGTGGCGCCCCAGCGACCCGCAAACACGATCCGTCGCCCCGTCACCGATCCTATTCGACCGGTGGCTTGCGGTCGAAATTCAGTGGCCGCGCATTCCAGCGGGTGACCGTGCTGATCACCCATCGGCAGAACGGCCTCGGCAGCATCCTAAGCAGCTTCAGCGTCCAGCTCAGGCGGCGTGGGAAAGTGACTTCGAAGCCGCCGTATTCGATGCCTTGCGCGATGCGGCGCGAGGCCAGATTGACCGGCATCAATCCCGGCATCGGCAGGAAGTTCTTCTCAGTCAGCCGCGTGTCGACAAAGCCCGGATTAATCACCTGGATGCGGACGTTCATCTTGTCGAAATCGTATTTCAGCGACTCGGCCAGGATATTGACTGCCGCCTTGGTGCCGCCATAGGCGGCGGTGGTGGGCCAGCCGAAATAGGCGGTAACCGAACCGATCAGCACGACATGGCCGCGCGAGCGCACGCGCATGCGTTCGATGACAGGCACCAGGCCATTGATGATGCCGAAATAATTGACTTCGAAAGACCGACGGAAATTGCGCGCCACAAGATCCTCGCCCGGCGTTGCGATATAGCTTCCAGCGTTGAACACTGCCAACACGATCGGACCGAGATCTTTCTCGATCGCTGCAACCGTCTTCGCCATGCGTTTTTCGTCGGTCACGTCGCAAGGATAGGCTGCGACACGGCCCGCCATCTGCGCCGTTTCGACGATGAGCGTATCGATCGGATGGTCATCGGGCGCAGTCACCGCGACGACATAGCCCTGAGCGGCAAGATCCTTGGCCAGCGAACGGCCGATACCGCTGCTGCCGCCCGTAATCCAGGCGACGCCATGCTTCGGATTGGCCCGATAGAGTGTCATGTTGCGCCCCGCCGGCTCTTCTTAGCCTGTGCTCTAGCGGTGAAGAAATCGAATGAAAAGAGTGCTTTTCGGTACATGGTTGAAATGAATACCGGCCGGGCGCTCCTGGCTGCAGGAATTGCAGTGTGCGAAATGCGACTGGACCAGGCAAATTCTTGCCTTGAAACCGAAGCTTCGGGTTTCTAGGGTTTCGCCGCACCCACAAAGGAATCTCCATGCCCCGTTCTGTGATCGACGTGATCGGCAACACGCCCCTGATCCGCCTCAACAAGGCCTCGGAAGCAACCGGCTGCGAGATCCTGGGCAAGGCCGAATTCATGAATCCCGGGCAGTCGGTCAAGGACCGCGCCGGCCTGTTTATCATCCGCGATGCCGAGCAGCGCGGGCTGCTGCGGCCCGGCGGCGTCATCGTCGAGGGGACGGCCGGAAATACCGGCATCGGATTGACACTGGTTGCCAAGGCACTCGGCTACCGCACGGTAATCGTCATTCCCGACACCCAGAGCCAGGAGAAGAAGGATACGATCAAACTGCTCGGCGCCGAGCTGATCGAAGTGCCCGCCGTGCCCTACAAGAACCCGAACAACTACGTGAAGCTGTCGGGCCGGCTGGCCGAGCAGATGGCGAAGACCGAGCCAAACGGCGCGATCTGGGCCAACCAGTTCGACAATGTCGCCAACCGTGACGGCCATATCCGCACCACGGCCGAAGAAATCTGGAACCAGACTGACGGCAAGGTGGATGGTTTCGTGTCGGCGGTCGGTTCCGGCGGCACTCTGGCAGGCGTCGGTTTCGGGCTGAAGGCAAAAAACAGCCAGGTCAAGATCGCGCTGGCCGATCCGCTGGGGGCAGCGCTCTATTCCTTCTACACCAGCGGCGAGCTGAAATCCGAGGGCAGTTCGATCACCGAAGGCATCGGGCAGGGGCGGATCACCGCCAACCTCCAAGGCTTTACACCCGATTTTGCCTTCCAGATCCCCGACGAGGACGCACTGCCGATCGTATTCGACCTGATCCAGGAGGAGGGGCTTTGCGTTGGCGGTTCGACGGGCATCAACATTGCCGGCGCCATTCGCCTGGCGCGCGAGCTAGGCCCCGGCCACACCATCGTGACCATGCTTTGCGACTACGGCACGCGCTACCAGTCGAAGCTGTTCAATCCTGAATTCCTGCGCGAAAAGAAGCTGCCGGTGCCGGGCTGGATGGAGCAACGGACCACGATTTCGGTACCGTTCGAAAGGGTTGCATGATGGCGCACAAGACCGAGGCGCTGTTTCGTGACGACGCCTATCTGGGGACGGCCGACGCCACCGTCGTCGCAGTAAACGATCGCGGCGGCATCATTCTGGACCGGACGGTGTTTTACGCCACATCGGGCGGGCAGCCGGGCGACACCGGCAGCCTCGAACGCGCCGACGGCACCGGCATAGCGATTGCCGCTACGATCACCGGCGAAACCAAGGACGAGATCATCCATGTGCCGGCGCCGGAGCAGACAGTTCCAAAGGTGGGCGAGCGCATGAGGCTCGCCATCGACTGGCCGCGGCGGCAGTTGCTGATGCGCATGCATTCTGCCTGCCACCTGCTTACCGTCGTCTGTCCGTTCCCGATCACCGGCGCCGCGGTTTCCGAGGACGACAGCCGTATCGATTTCGACATCCCGGACGCCGGCTTTACCAAGGAAGACGTGACGGCCAGACTGATGGAGCTGGTGCGAGCCGACCACCCGATCTTCACCCGGCTCATTTCCGACGAGGAACTGGCATCCAATCCGGGCTTGGTGAAATCCAAGAATGTGCGGCCCCCGGCTGGCACGGGAAAGATCCGATTGGTCTGCATCGGCGAGAACGCTTCGATCGACAGCCAGCCTTGCGGCGGCACCCATGTAAAGAGCACCAGCGAAATCGGCGAGATCCATATCGGCAAGATCGAGAAGAAGGGCCGCGAGAACCGGCGCTTCCGCATTCGCTTTGGTCCTATGCCGCCAGCCTGATATAGGACTGCGACAGGCGGGACAGGAGAGAAAGATGGCCGACGACAGTCCTTTCACCATCGATGCCGATTGGTTGCAGAAGCGGCTCGGCGAACCGGGCCTGACGATTGTCGACGCGTCCTGGTATCTGCCGGCGCAAAAGCGTGACGCGCGCGCCGAGTATGACGCAGCGCATATTCCAGGCGCCGGCTTCCTCGACCAGGATGCGGTTTCGGACCCCGACGCGGCTCTGCCGCACACGCTGCCGTCGCCGCAGCATTTCGCGCAATATGTCGGCGCGATGGGTATTTCGGCCGATGACACGATTGTTGTCTACGACGGGCCAGGGTTCTTTTCTGCACCGCGCGCCTGGTGGTTGTTTCGCGTCATGGGCGTGTTCCAGGTCTATATACTCGACGGCGGCTTCGATCGTTGGAAAGCCGCCGGACGGCCGGTGACGGCGGAGCCGACGAAGATCGCGCCTTGCGTGTTTTATGCCAACTTCGATGCCGCCCGCGTCGCCAGCCTTGCCGACATGCGCCGGATCGTCGAGACGAGGGAGAGCCAGATCGCCGACGCGCGCTCGCCTGGCCGTTTTGCCGGCACCGAGCCGGAGCCGCGCCCCGGCATCCGCTCCGGCCATATGCCGGGCGCGCACAACGTGCCGTTTTCGGCGCTTTCGGATAACGGCGAATTGTTGCCCAAGGACAGGCTGCGTAAAGTGATCGAGGACGCCGGCATCGACCTGTCGAAGCCGGTCGTCACCTCCTGCGGGTCGGGCGTCACCGCGGCAGCCGTCACGCTAGCTTTGGAGACGCTTGGCCATGCCGACAACAGGCTTTATGACGGTTCATGGACCGAATGGGGCGGGCTTTCCGACACGCCCGTCGTGACGGGCAAGGACTGACGGTGATGGAAGACGGATCGCTGGAAGACATCGACGTCACCGTGACGTTTCTCGAAATGCATGTGCCGCCTGCCTATTCGCCGCCGCTGCCGTACAACCGCCAGATCGCGCTGCTCAAGACCAAAGACATTCCCCTGCATTTCTACCGCTATTTGATGGATCGGGTCGGCCGCAAATGGCACTGGGTCAATGTGTTGAGGCTGAGCGACGAGGAGCTTGCGGCGGGCATCCACCGCGAGGACCGCGACATCAGGGTGCTTTATCTGGATGGTGCGCCGGCCGGCTTCTTCGACCTCAAGCCGCATTTGCCGGAGGAAGTGGAACTCGCTTATTTCGGAATGATGGAGCACGCGACCGGGCAAGGCATCGGTCGCTGGTTCCTCGGTGCGGCAATCGCCGCGGCATGGTCGCACGGGCCAAGGCGGGTGACGGTGCAGACCTGCACCCTCGATCACCCAGCAGCACTGCCGCTCTATCAAAAACTCGGCTTTACGCCAGTGGCGCAAAAAAAGGAGGTCGTACATCCGATGTCTTTTGCCGATCGCGCGGCCAGCGTCATGCGGCCCTGATTTTCAGGCCGGTTCATCCGAGCTTCAGCTTGTCTTTGCAACGTCCCAGGGTCTGGATCAACACTCAAAGGCGGACCCGACTTGAATGAGCTTGGCTCTTTCCATATCGCTATCGTCTAAAAACTGATGGTGATGGAGGATCGCATGATGGCAATACGCGTGGTAATGGCCGGCGCGACCGGCTGGGTCGGCAAGGCGCTGGTTCCGGCGATCGGGGCGCAAGGCGACATGGAGCTGGCCGGGGCTGTGTCACGCAGCGGCGCAGGGCAGGATTCCGGCCTGCTGGTTGGCATGCCGGCTAATGGTATCACCGTTTCGGCCTCGCTCGCCGAGGCGCTGGAGGCGCCGTCGGACGTGCTGGTCGACTTCACCAAGCCGCATGTCGTGAAAGACCATGTGCTGCTCGCCATCGACAAGGGACGGCACACGGTGATCGGCACGTCGGGACTGGGTGCTGCCGACTATGCCGACATCGACGCCGCGGCGCGCGCCAACGGCGTCGGCGTCGTTGCCGCTGGCAATTTTTCCATCACCGCCACTCTGATGAAGCGGTTTGCACTTATGGCGGCAAAATACGTGCCGGATGTCGAGGTCATCGATTATGCCAGTGCAAAGAAGCCCGACGCGCCCTCCGGTACCGCACGGGAGCTTGCTGAGGCGCTGGCCGACATCCGCAAGGCCTCAACGGCAAAGCCGGTCTCGGAGGTCTCTGGCGTGCCGGCCACACGCGGGGGTGCGGTCGGCGCAGGCGAGGGGGTGCAAGTGCACGCGCTTCGGCTGCCGTCCTACATCCTGTCCTGCGAGGCGCTGTTCGGTCTGCCAGACGAGCGGTTGACCATACGCCACGACGCCGGCTCTTCCGCGGCGCCTTACGTGGCGGGCACGCTGCTCGCCATCAGAAGGGTACAGCAGATCAAAGGTCTGGTTCGCGGTCTCGACGCGCTGATGGACTGATCCATTTCGGCAGGAATCGGGTGGGAAGCTCTGTCTTGCGAGCATAATTTCCGGTCGACGACACCGGAGATTTTGCCATGACGCTAAAATTCAAAGCCTTGCCAACCGATGCGGTCCGCGCACTTCAGCGCGGCGGGCCGGATGCTTATGGCCTGAAGCCAGAGCGGCAGATTTCAGACGGCGACGGCGTGCCTTGCCGTCATTGCTTGAAGAATGTTGCTGCGGAAGAAGCCTATCTTGTTCTGGCCTATCGGCCTTTTCCGGAGCTGCAGCCTTATGCCGAAACCGGGCCGATCTTCCTTCATGCTGAAGAATGCGAACGCGCTGCCGAGGTTAAGTTGCTTCCCGAAATGCTCGAAAGCAGCGATTACATCGTGCGCGGTTATGGCAAGGACGACCGCATCGTTTACGGCAGCGGCGGCGTCATTCCGACCGACGCCATTGCCGCACGGGCAGAGACGTTGTTCCAACGCGACGACATTGCTTACGTCCACATCCGCTCGGCGCGCAACAATTGCTATCAGTGCCGGATCGACCGCGCGTAACCGGACAGGTCGCACCGGCTTGGGGCTGTCGTACTCCCGTCGCATATCGGCGGTAGAAAGCGACAGTCGATCGATTTACCGACCGCGGATGAACCGGCGGGAATTTTCGACAACCGAGGAAGCGGGGCTTTGGCTCCGCTTTTTTGTTGTCCGGTTATTCCGCGCGCCCGACACTTTTCAGTTTTTCACATAAGAAAAAACCCGTCGGACGAAACCGACGGGCACTGGAGAGGCAGATTCGGACAGCTCAGGCCGCGAGAACGGCCTTCGGCTCGACCAGCTCGTAACCGAGCGCTTCGGCCACTGCGCGATTCGTGACCTTGCCCTTGTGGACGTTCAGCCCGTTGCGCAGATGGTGGTCGTCTACCAGCGCCTTGAGGCCCTTGTCGGCGAGCTGCAGGCCATAATGCAGCGTCGCATTGTTGAGCGCGTGGGCCGAGGTGACCGGCACCGCACCCGGCATGTTGGCGACGCAATAGTGGATGACGCCGTCGACCTCATAGGTCGGCTCGGCATGGGTGGTGGCGTGCGAGGTCTCGAAGCAGCCGCCCTGGTCGATGGCGACGTCGACCAGCACGGCGCCTTTCTTCATGCCCGACAGCATTTCGCGCGTCACCAGCTTGGGCGCTGCTGCCCCCGGGATCAGCACGGCGCCGACGACGATGTCAGCCGAAAAACACTCTTCCTCCAGCGCCTCGACGGTCGAGTAGCGGGTGTGGACGCGGCCGCCAAAGATATCATCGAGCTGACGCAGGCGCGGGAGCGAGCGGTCAATGATGGTGACGTCGGCGCCAAGGCCGGCAGCCATCCGTGCGGCATGCAGGCCGACGACGCCGCCGCCGAGCACAGTGACCTTGCCGGGCAGCACGCCGGGCACGCCGCCAAGCAGCACGCCGCGGCCGCCATTGGCCTTTTGCAGCGCCGTGGCGCCCGCCTGGATCGACAGGCGGCCGGCAACTTCCGACATCGGCGCCAAGAGCGGCAGGCCGCCGCGCTCGTCGGTGACGGTCTCGTATGCTATTGCGGTCACGCCAGAGGCCAGCAGGCCCTTGGTCTGCTCCGGATCCGGAGCAAGATGCAGATAGGTATAGAGGATCTGGCCGTCGCGGAGCTGAACCCATTCGTTGGGCTGCGGCTCCTTGACCTTCACGATCATGTCAGACTTGCCAAAAACGTCGGCGGCCGTCTTGGCGATCGTGGCGCCGGCGGCGCGATACGCGTTGTCATCGGCGCCGATGCCGGCGCCGGCGCCCGTCTCGATAAGCACTTCATGGCCATGCGCGACATATTCGCGGACCGAGCCGGGTGTCAGGCCGACGCGGTATTCATGGTTCTTGATTTCCCGGGGGCAACCGACGCGCATCTTTTTTCTCCTGATCCGGCCCTTTTAGGGCTGTTCCCTGTCTAGAGATAGTGAACCACGAATCGTTCGGTAAGTGTTTGCGAATGCGCTTGCCTGAGAGGTCACTCTTCGATAATCGTTGCGCAAAACATTGGAATTGTCGCAGGAACCCGCAAAAATGCCGCTCGACAGGATTGATATCGCCATTCTCGAGACGTTGCAGAAGGACGGGCGGATACCCAACGCAGCGCTCGCCGAGAAGGTTGGCCTATCGCAGTCGGCCTGTTCGCGGCGGCTGGACAATCTGGAGAAATCCGGAACCATCCGCGGCTATCACGCCCGGCTGTCCAACGCTGCACTTGGGCACCAGATGACGGCGATCGTGCATATATCGCTGTCCGGGCAGTTCGAGAAGACGTTGTCGGATTTCGAGGCGGCGATAAAGCGCTGCCCGAACGTCCTGTCCTGCCATCTGATGTCGGGTGAATATGATTACATCCTGCGCATAGCGGCTAAGGATCTCGTCGACTACGAACGCATCCACAAGGAGTGGCTGTCGGCAATGCCGCATGTGACGAAGATCAATTCGTCCTTTGCCTTGCGCGAAATCGTCGATCGCACAGCCGTGGGAATGAAGCCTGAGCTCGCCTAGGCCCCGAACTCGCCTAGGTGTTGAATGCCTCGGTCACCACACGGTCCATCGGAATGTCGTGCGGCTGTGGGTAGATGGTGACGATGCGCTGCAGATCGTAGCCGACGCCGATGACCAGCGGTTTGAAGGGCATCGCGGCAAGCGTGCGATCGAAGAAGCCGCCGCCATAACCCAGGCGAAACTGCCCGGGATCGATGCCGACGATCGGCGAAATGACGATGTCGGGCAGCACCGGATCGCCCTCGGCCGGTATCGGGATATTCCAGACGCCCTTCTCCAGCCGGTCTCCGTGGGTATAGGCGCGAAAGACAAGCGGCCGGTCTTTCTCGACGACGACGGGCAACGCCGTGCGACCCCCCCGCGCGTTAACGGTCTCCATCCACGGGCGCAGGTCCGGCTCGCCGCGAAACGGCCAGTAGAGGCTGACCATGCGGCCAGCGATGTCGCCGATCACCGCGTCTAGCCCTTCGGCAATGCGCTGCGACATAGCTGCGCGCGTGTCGGCTGAAACGGCAAGGCGGGATACGATCAACCGCTCGCGCTCGGCCTTGCGCCAGCGCCTTACATCGGTCCAGTCGGATAGCGGCGCTTGGAACTCCGGATCGAGCTCGTGCATAAAACAAGGCGGCGAGGCGTATTGCGCTGAGCTTTCGTCTTCATTCCTAGCCATGCTTCACCTGCAATATACTGTTCCAACCAAGTCATATCTGGGACGTAAGCTATATCCGGGAATGAGCCTGCAGCATGCGTATTCACGACATCAAGAGACGAGTCCCAAGCAGTTGCAGCGCAGGTATTGCTGCACTGCACAACGATACTTACATCAGCCTTGGCGAGAGGGATGAGTGAGATGAACATAGCCAACCATCACGTCGTCGTCGTAGGCGCCGGCTTCGGCGGCCTCGAGTTCACCCGCGCACTTGCCGGCGCGCCGGTGCGCATCACCATGATCGACAGGCGCAATCACCATCTGTTTCAGCCGCTGCTCTACCAGGTCGCGACGACGGCGCTGGCCACCTCCGAAGTGGCTTGGCCGATCCGCCATCTCCTGCGCAAGCGCAATGACGTGACGACGCTGCTCGCCACCGTGACCGGAATCGACCGCGACGGCAAGCGCGTGCTGCTGCAGGACGGCGGCACGGTCGCTTACGACACTCTGGTGCTGGCCACCGGCGCGCGGCACGCCTATTTCGGCCATGACGAATGGGAGCCGTTCGCCCCGGGCCTGAAGACTCTGGAGGACGCCACCACCATTCGACGGCGTATTCTTTTGGCTTTCGAGCAGGCCGAGCGGGAAACCGATCCCGCTAAGCGCCAGGCATTGCTGACGCTGGCGGTCGTCGGCGGCGGGCCGACCGGCGTGGAACTGGCCGGCACCATTGCCGAACTGGCGCACGACACGCTGCGCGGCGAGTTCCGCAACATCGACACGCGGCAGACGCGTGTGGTGCTGATTGAGGCCGGCGACCGCGTCCTCTCGAATTTCGCTCCCGAACTCTCCGATTATGCAATGAAGGCGCTCGGACGGCTCGGCGTGACCGTCGAACTCGGCAGGGCAGTTACACGCTGCGATGCCGAGGGTGTCGTCTTCGGCGACACACATTTGCCGGCCAGGACAATTCTTTGGGCGGCGGGCGTCGCCGCTTCGCCGGCCGCCGAATGGCTCGGCACGGCAGCGGACCGCGCAGGCAGGGTGCTTGTCGAGCCCGACCTGAGTGTGCCGGGAAACCCGGAGATTTTCGTCGTCGGTGACGCAGCGCACGTCCTGCGGCCGGATGGCCGGCTGGTGCCGGGCGTCGCGCCCGCCGCCAAGCAGCAGGGACGGCACGTCGCCGCAACGATCAAGGCAAGGCTTGCCGGTGACGCGACACCGCGCCCTTTCAGCTACAGGCATGACGGCGATCTGGCGACGATCGGCAAGCGCGCCGCGGTCATTGATTTCGGCTGGATCAAGCTCACCGGCCGGCTTGCCTGGTGGCTGTGGGGCTTGGCACATATTTACTTCCTGATCGGCTTTCGTAACCGGCTTGCGGTTTCCCTGAGTTGGCTATGGATCTACTTCACCGGTCAGCGCAGCGCGCGGCTGATCACCCAGGGCGACGACGATAAGGGCTGATTGTTCGCCGCCGGACACTCATCGGCGCGTCACCTCCTCTTGATGGAATCGGCTTCTGGACTCGGCTGGATTTCGGCGCGAAGCTTTGCTTCGGGCAGGACTTGTCACGTCGTGGAAGAAAGAGAAAACGAATGTCTCAATTGCGCCACCTCGTCTCACGCCGCGATTTCCTCGCCGGCGTCGCCGCCAGCGGAGCGCTGATCATGCTGCACCCGTTCTCCGCCCGGGCTCAAGCCAATCAGGCGCATCTGAGGATTATGGAGACGACCGACATCCACGTGAACGTGCTGCCTTACGATTACTACGCCGACAAAGCTAACGACACGATGGGGCTGTCGCGAACGGCATCATTGATTGAAGCCGTGCGCAAGGAAGCAACCAACGCGATGCTGATCGATAATGGCGACCTTCTGCAAGGCAACCCGATGGGCGACTACATCGCCTACGAGAGGGGGATGAAGGATGGCGATCTGCATCCGGTCATGAAGGTCATGAACCTGCTCGGCTACGAATGCTCGACGCTCGGCAACCACGAGTTCAACTACGGCCTGTCGTTCATGGACAAGGTGCTGGCCGGTGCCAATTTCCCGTTTGTCTGCGCGAACCTGATCCGCGGCACGGAGCTTGCCGCGAACCCGCGCGACGACAAGCTCTATCTCAAGCCTTACGTCATCCTCGACAGGAAGATCAAGGACGGATCGGGCGCCGAGCAACCGATCAGGATCGGCATCATCGGCTTCGTGCCGCCGCAGATCATGGTCTGGGATCTGAAAAATCTCGAAGGCAGCGTCAAGACGCGCGACATCGTCGAGGCGGCCAAGGCGTGGGTGCCGCAGATGAAGGAAGAAGGCGCCGACATCGTCATTGCGCTCTCCCATTCCGGCATCGACGTGAAGCAAAGCGACCTGATGGAGAATGCCTCCTTCTTCGTTGCCGGTGTCGAAGGTATCGATGCGGTGTTCACCGGCCACCAGCATCTGGTCTTCCCTGGCAAGAAGGACTTTCAGTCGCTGGAAGCTGTCGATACGGCGAAGGGCACGTTGCAAGGCAAGCCCGCCGTCATGGCCGGCTTCTGGGGCTCGCATATGGGGCTGATCGATCTGTTGCTGGAGCGCGACGGATCGACGTGGAAAATCGTCTCGGCGACCTCTGAGGCCAGGCCTATCTTTGAGCGGGTCGACAAGACGAACAAGCCGACGGTCGCTGACGACCAGCGCATCGTCGACGCGCTCAAACAGGACCACGAGGCGACGCTTGCCTATGTGCGCCGGCCGGTCGGCAAAACCTCTGCGCCGCTCTATTCCTATTTTGCGCTGGTCGCCGACGATCCGTCGGTGCAGATCGTCAGCCAGGCGCAGACCTGGTACTTGAAGGACATCCTGAAGAACACCGAGTGGAAGGATATGCCGCTGCTGTCGGCAGCGGCACCGTTCAAGGCGGGAGGGCGCAACGGCGCCGACTATTACACCGACGTGCCGGTGGGTGATATCGCCATCAAGAACGTCGCCGATCTCTACCTCTATCCAAACACGGTGCGCGCCGTCGAAATCACCGGAGCAGAAGTGAAGGAATGGCTGGAAATGTCGGCCGGCATCTTCAACCGGATCGAACCGGGCATAGCCGACCAGGCGCTCATCGACTCCGACTTCCCATCCTATAATTTCGACGTGATCGACGGCGTCACCTACAAGATCGATCTGTCGCAGCCACCGAAATATGATTCGAAGGGTGGGCTGGTGAATGCCGGCTCGAACCGCATCATTGACTTGATATTCGACGGCAAACCAATTGATCCCAAGCGGAAATTCGTCGTCGCCACCAACAACTACCGTGCCGGCGGCGGGGGCAATTTCCCGGAGGTCAATGCCTCGAAGATCATCTACGAAGCGCCCGACACCAACCGCGACGTGATCGTGCGCTACATTATCAGTAAAGGAACCATCAACCCGTCGGCGGACGCCAACTGGTCGTTTGCGCCACTACCGGGAACCAGCGTCATGTTCGAGACCGGCGCCAAGGCGAAGGAGTTTATTGCGCAGGTGAAGTCGCTGAAGATCGAGCCGGCGGGCGAGGGCGAAGCAGGCTTTGCAAAATACCGCGTCACTCTTTGAGGCGAGGATTTGAGCGTCGGCTCGAAACTGTCTCAGCGCTAAGATACTGTCCCGATACGGCCAATCCGTTTGAGACAGGTGTCTCTTCAAGCAGGTGGTGCGAAACGCCGCTTGACGGCAGGCATGACCAGATCCAGCGCGTCCATCGAAATCCCACCGGAATAATCGTCCGGCAGTTGGTCGATCGAGGCGGGGTCGTCGAGGCCTTGTGAAAACTCGCCACCGGAATAGGGACCGAGCAGGTAGACGCGGCTGCCGACGCTGTCCATACGGTCGAGAAAACGATCGGGCCAGCCCCACATCCACTTCGCGACGTTGACGGGAATGAGCAAAGTGCCCTGGCGGCAGGCATGCGGAATGTAGCCACTCCAGCCGAGCGCAGCGTAGCGAAGAATGCAGCGCGTCAGGGATGCGCGGCTCAGCGTGTGCATATCCGGCAACGCTGCCTTCACTGCTTCTATAGGCCTGTCACCGCCATAGACCGTCAGATTGGCGCGCTCGGCCGGCGTCAATGTGGCGAGCCAGGCGGCCAGCATCTCGCCTTCCTTGGGATCGTTGCTTTTGATGTTGATATTGAAGCGCCGGTTCGGGAAGCGCTGTAAGACTTCATCTAGCGACGGCATCATGCCGACACTCTTGCCGCGAAACGGTAAGGTCTTGCCGCCATCGGCAGTGTAGCCATAACCGATATCGAGCGTCTTCAATTCGGACATTGCATGGCTGCGCGTTTCACCCTTGCCGTCGGTGCGACAATCCAGCGTCCAATCGTGGAAGACGGCGAACTTGCCGTCCGTAGTGGGATGGACATCGAGTTCGAGCGCGTCCGCATCGAGCGCGAAGGCGGCTTCCATCGAGGGTATCGTGTTTTCGAGGAAGGAATGGCGCAGCGTCAGCATGCGAGCATGCCGTGCATGTTTCCGATCCGAGGTACGGTCGAAATCCTGAGCCAGGCCGCGATGGGCAAGCACCGAAGGGGTGCCGCCCGGCCGGCTCGACAGCAGCGAGGTGTTGTTGAGCCAGATGCCGCCTGCAGCGACAAGAATTGCAACGAGGGAGATTGTCCGTTTGCGCATGATATGATTCCTGAAGCGGTCGTCGAAACCGACAGGGGTTATCTTTCCAAGGCGCCCTGCAGCGGTAGCGCCATTCTGGCCAGCAGGCAGCGCGGCATACAGACCAAAGGCCGCTAAAATTCGGGGGAGGGTCTCAGCAGGGCCGGAATCGCTATGGTTGCAACCACCCATATGCGCTAGTTTTAGTCATGCGTTATGTCATCGTCATCACGACCGTCACCTTTTTCCTGATCTGGGACGGCATTTACAACCAAGGCCGCTACCTCGACAGGACGGTGAGGGAGGTGACCCGCATCGTGCACTATGTAACCAGCATGGTGTAGTTTCTCTTCGTTGCCACGGTTCGCCGACGCGACAAACCTGCCGATTGACGGCACGCTCCCGCTGACACAAAAGAACGCCGGTCCAACGGTCGAGGAGGCTGGGTTGATCCGGCATATCGTTTTCTTCAGCGCACGGCATAAAGCGGATGTCGAGGCAGTGCGCACGGGTCTCCTGGCGCTTGGCAAGATACCTCATTCGCGTCATTTCGAGGTAACGCTCAACACCAAGGTCGACCCGCTCTCGGATGAGATTGATGTGGTCGTCTACGCCGAGTTCGAGGACGAAGCGGCGCTCGCCGCCTACAAGGCGCATCCGCTCTATGCAGAGACGACCAGCCGGGTCAAACCGCTGCGCGAATTGCGTTATTCGGCCGACATCGTTGCAAGTTGACGAGCTGCTGTCCCCTGCGCCCTGATGTGGTCTTGCCGCTGAGTCGCCGGCTAAGCCCTTGAACCATTTTCAGGAATGAGGCACACCGCGCGGGACATGACCGAGAACACCCCCGCAAGCCCTCATCCGCTCGATCACCTGGTGCTGCCGACCGCGAGCCTCGATGTTGCACGGGCGCGCTTGACCTTGCTCGGCTTTACCGTTGCGCCGACAGGTATCCACTCTTTCGGAACGGAAAACTGCTGTGTCTTCCTCCCCGACGGCACCTATCTCGAGCCGCTCGCGGTCGCCGACAGACAGGCCGTGGCAACGGCGATCGCGAACCGCAATGTCTTTGTCGCGCGTGATCGCACTTATCGCGAAGAAAACGGCGATGAAGGATTTTCTGCCGTGGCGCTGGGCACCGAAAGCGCCGCCGCGGACCACGCGCGCTACATGGAAGCCGGATTGTCGGCGGGAGACATGCTCAGCTTTTCGCGCGCCTTCACCGATGCGGCGGGAAAGAGCGACACCGCATCGTTCAAACTGGCCTTCGCGGCTACAGGCAAGGCAACGGACGCTTTTCTCTTCGCCTGCGAGCGGATCAATGCGCCGAACGTCGACCGCACTGCGTTGCAGGCTCACGCCAATGGCGCAACCGGCATTGTCGAAATCGTGGCAGTCAGTGGCGAACCCTTCGAACAACGCAATGTGATTTCGATCGCAGCCGGGATCAAGGCGCAGGGCGGCACTGTCTATGAGCTGCCGAATGCCGTCGTGACCGTTCTGGATCCTGCAGCCTATTCGGCACGCTTCGGCATTCCTGCCGGCGTGCCATCTGAACTCCGCTTTGCTGGGATCGTCTTTTCGATTTGGCACGGCGATGCCGTCGCCAAGCTGCTTGCAGCCAATTCCGTCGAACACCACATGCGCGGCGGTGATATCATCGTGCCGCCGGCGCCAGGCCAGGGCTCAGCCTTCATCTTCCGGGAGATCGCATGAACAAGCTCAATCCACTGATGCCAAATTCCTCCGTTGCGATCGGCAAGGTCATTTTCGGCAACGGTGCGCCCCTGTCGCTAATCGCCGGTCCATGCCAGCTGGAATCGCGGCAGCACGCTTTCGACATGGCCGGTGCGCTAAAGGAATTGACCGAAAGGCTCGGCATTGGGCTCGTCTACAAGACCAGCTACGACAAGGCCAATCGCACGTCTCTTGGCGGCACGCGCGGTGCGGGACTTGAAGCGGCAATGCCGATCTTCGACGACTTGCGCAAGAATTTTTCGCTGCCGATCCTGACCGACGTCCACACTGAGGAACAATGCGCGATCGTCGCTCCGCATGCCGATATCCTGCAGATTCCTGCCTTCCTTAGCCGGCAGACCGATTTGCTGATTGCTGCTGCAAGAACCGGCAAGGTGGTCAATGTGAAGAAGGGCCAATTCCTCGCGCCGTGGGACATGAAGAACGTCGTCGCCAAGATTATCGGCTCCGGCAACGCCAATGTCTTGGTCACCGAGCGCGGCGCATCCTTTGGCTACAACACCCTGGTGTCCGACATGCGGGCGCTGCCGATCATGGCCGAGATCGGCGCGCCGGTGATTTTCGATGCCACCCATTCCGTGCAGCAGCCGGGTGGGCAGGGCGGTTCGTCTGGAGGCGACCGGCGCTTTGTCGAGACGCTGGCGCGCGCGGCCGTCGCGGTTGGCGTCGCCGGCGTCTTCATCGAGACGCACCAGGACCCCGACAACGCGCCTTCCGACGGTCCCAACATGGTGCCGCTAAAGGATCTTCCCGCATTGCTTGAACGGCTGATGGCGTTCGATCGCATCGCCAAAAGCGTGGGTTGAACCAGCAGTTGCGCCACAGCAGCGCCGCCAAGAAAACTTTGAAGAATTTCGAACCCGCCTGGAACCTTAGCCCGCGGCCCTCATTGTCAAAATCTAATGTCAACGACGACGAGGAGCACACCATGACGACCCAGACGGGACACACCGAAGCCATCGCCGCTTCGCGGGTTATCGGCACATCGGTCTACAATACGGAAGGCACTCATATCGGCGACATCGAGGACGTCATGCTCGACAAATTGTCGAACGGAATCATGTTTGCCGTGATCGGTTTTGGCGGATTTCTCGGCATCGGCGAAAAATACCACGCCATTCCGTGGGCGAGCCTTGACTATGACGAGAACAAGGGCGGCTATGTCGTGCCGTTCACCAAAGACCAGCTGATGGCCGCTCCTTCCTATTCGATCAACGAGCTGACCGGCGCCGACGGCGAGGCCGCGCGTGACGCCTCATACAACTACTACAAGGTCGAGCCTTACTGGCACTGACTAAGTCTCCTGGAATCAAAAAAAGGCCCCCGGAAATCGGGGGCCTTTCGATGTGGGTGGCGGGATGCTACTGCGCAATCTGCAGGGCCGGCAAAGGCGACGATCCCTGCGGGGGTTGCTGATTGTCGCACGACGTCAGGAACGCAGCCGCAATCAGGAACAAACTCACAATACCGCTCAACTGGGACATGGCGAAACTCCTCCTGTTTCGCCCCGCGCGACAACAGCCATAGACCAGAAACCGGCATGCGGCGCATGACAAATGATGACAGCGCTTTGTGCTTCGTGAATCCCAAGAGCGGCAATGGGCGCGGGGCAATATTTGCAACTGCCCCGATTGCGTTTTGCGGCGCTTTGGCTAAGAGGTGCGCGACGCTTCAATCGATCAATCGGGGACATCGCAATGACGGCCATCATCGACATTGTCGGGCGTGAAATCCTGGACAGCCGCGGAAATCCGACCGTCGAGGTCGACGTCGTGCTCGAAGACGGCTCGATGGGTCGCGCCGCGGTGCCGTCCGGCGCCTCGACCGGCGCGCATGAGGCAGTCGAACTGCGCGATGGCGGCCCCCGCTATCTCGGCAAGGGCGTGCTGACAGCGGTCGAGGCGGTGAACGGCGAGCTGTTCGAGGCGATCGGCGGCATGGAGGCAGAGAATCAGATCCATATCGACCAGACCATGATCGAGCTCGATGGTACGGCCAACAAGAGCCGGCTCGGCGCCAATGCCATCCTCGGCGTGTCGCTGGCGGTGGCCAAGGCCGCGGCCGAAGCGGCCGGCCTACCGCTCTACCGTTATGTCGGCGGTACCAAGGCCCATGTGCTGCCGGTGCCTATGATGAACATCATCAATGGCGGCGCGCATGCCGACAACCCGATCGATTTCCAGGAATTCATGATCCTGCCGATCGGCGCGCCGACACTGCGCGACGGCGTGCGCTGGGGCTCGGAGATCTTTCATACGCTGCGAAAGAAGCTGAAGGACGCCGGCCACAACACCAATGTCGGCGACGAGGGCGGCTTTGCCCCCAACCTGAAGAGCGCGCCGGCCGCGCTCGACTTCATCATGGAATCGATCGAGCAGGCTGGCTTCAAGCCTGGCGAGGAGGTTGCACTAGGCCTCGACTGCGCGGCGACCGAATTCTTCAAGGATGGCAACTACGTCTATGAAGGCGAGAGGAAAACCCGCGACCCGAAGGCGCAGGCCAAATATCTGGCCAAACTCGCTGCCGACTACCCGATCATCACCATTGAGGACGGCCTGGCCGAGGATGACTGGGACGGTTGGAAAATGCTGACTGATCTCATCGGCAAGCAAACGCAGCTGGTTGGTGACGATCTGTTCGTCACCAACACGGCGCGGCTGCGCGACGGCATCCGCATGGGTGTCGCCAATTCGATTCTGGTCAAGGTCAACCAGATCGGCTCGCTTACCGAAACGCTCGACGCCGTCGAGACCGCGCACAAGGCCGGCTATACCGCGGTGATGTCGCACCGCTCGGGCGAGACCGAGGATTCGACCATCGCCGACCTCGCCGTTGCCACCAATTGCGGGCAGATCAAGACGGGCTCGCTGTCACGCTCGGATCGCATGGCCAAGTACAACCAGCTCATCCGCATCGAAGAGGAGCTCGGCAAGCAGGCGCGATATGCCGGCAAGTCGATCGTGAAAAGCTGATTTTCGAGAGAAAATCCGTGGCGGCGAGGGCGGGGACATTCCCGCCCTTTTTTGCTTCCTGGCTCCGAATCCAGCAATCCGTAACCGTCCATTAAGCACAATCGGGCGACAAAGGCGGCGTAGAGGATTCGGACCATGTGGACACGCCAGCATAAGCAAAGAAACACCGGCCGGCTGATCATCCCCTCGCTCTGCGTGGTGTTCCTGACTTATTTCGGCTTCCATGCCTATCATGGCGAGTTCGGCATCTATTCCAAGTATCAGCTCGAAGCTGAGACTGCCGAATTGCAGGGCAGGCTCGATGCCGTCAAGGCGCGCCGGATCGATCTAGAGCGCCGCGTTCAGCTGATGCATGAGGGCACGCTGGAGAAGGACATGCTGGACGAGCAGGCGCGCAAGGCGCTTAATCTGTCACACGCCGACGAGATCACCATCATGCTGCCGGCCGCAAGGTAACCTGATTTCAGTTAATCAGCGATATTTGCAATGATTTTAATTGCTTAGATGCATGACAGCCATGCGTTTTCGGCATGGCGAAAGCCTTCCCTGCATGTTAGCCTGCCTCAAATCGGTGGGAGAACTGATCTCCCTCGCTGTCCGCCAAGAGACGCCAACAGGGAGTGATGCATGGCCACCGCCACCAGAAAAGCGCCTGCCAAATCCAAATCAGACGGCAAAACGCCGGGCCTTTCCACCCCAAAGCCTGTTGAATTCACCAAGGACCAGGAGCTTGCCGCCTACCGGCACATGCTGCTCATCCGCCGCTTCGAGGAAAAGGCCGGCCAGCTTTACGGCATGGGCTTCATCGGCGGTTTCTGCCACCTCTACATCGGCCAGGAAGCGGTCGTTACCGGCATGAAGATGGCGCTGATCGATGGCGACCAGATGATCACCGCCTATCGCGACCATGGTCATATGCTGGCCATGGAGTTGTCGCCGCGCGGCGTCATGGCCGAACTGACCGGGCGCCGTAGCGGCCTGTCCAGAGGCAAGGGCGGCTCGATGCACATGTTCTCCAAGGAGAAGCATTTTTACGGCGGCCACGGCATCGTCGGCGCGCAAGTGTCGCTCGGCACCGGCATTGCCTTCGCCAACCGCTATCGCGGCAACAACAATGTGACGCTGACCTATTTCGGCGATGGCGCCGCGAACCAGGGCCAGGTCTACGAAAGCTTCAACATGGCCTCGCTGTGGAAGCTTCCGGTGATCTACATCATCGAGAACAACCGCTACGCCATGGGCACCTCGGTCTCGCGCTCGTCGGCCGAAACGGATTTTTCGCACCGCGGCGCCTCCTTCAAGATTCCAGGCATTCAGGTCGACGGCATGGATGTGCGCGCCGTAAAGGCAGCCGGCGACCTCGCCGCCGAATGGTGCCGCGCCGGCAACGGGCCGCTCATTCTCGAAATGCAGACCTATCGTTACCGCGGCCATTCGATGTCGGATCCGGCAAAATACCGCTCCAAGGAAGAAGTGCAGAAAATGCGCTCCGAACGTGACCCGATCGAGCAGGTCAAAGCGCGGCTGCTCGACAAAAAATGGGCAAGCGAGGACGAGCTCAAGGCCATCGACAAGGAAGTCCGCGACGTCGTCGCCGACGCCGCAGAATTTGCCCAGAACGACGCAGAGCCGGATCCGTCCGAGCTCTGGACCGATATCGTACTTTAACGAGAGGGCAAGGACATGCCGATCGAAATTCTCATGCCCGCCCTCTCGCCGACCATGGAAGAGGGTAATGTTTCCAAGTGGTTGAAGAAAGAGGGCGACAAGGTCGCGGCCGGTGACGCCATTGCCGAGATCGAGACCGACAAGGCAACGATGGAAGTCGAAGCCGTGGACGACGGCACGCTTGCCAAGATCGTGGTTCCTGCCGGCACTGAGGGTGTCAAGGTCAACACACTGATCGCTGTGCTGGCCGTCGATGGCGAAGACATCGACGAGGCAGGCGAAGGCATCGGCGAGGAGGCTGTTGAGGCGCAAGCAGCAGCGCCCGCTGCCGCTCCGGCCCCCGCGGCTGCGCCGACCAAGAGCGAAGCGGCAGCACCTGTTGCCGCCGCGCCCAAGCTGGAAATTGCCGCCGATCCGGACATCCCGGCCGGCACCGAAATGATCTCGACCACGGTGCGTGAAGCATTGCGCGACGCAATGGCTGAGGAAATGCGCCGCGACGGCGATGTCTTTGTCATGGGCGAGGAGGTTGCCGAGTACCAGGGCGCCTACAAGATCACGCAAGGCCTGTTGCAGGAATTCGGTCCGCGGCGCGTGGTCGACACGCCAATCACCGAGCACGGCTTTGCCGGCGTTGGTGTTGGCGCGGCGATGGCCGGCTTGAAGCCGATCGTCGAATTCATGACCTTCAACTTCGCCATGCAGGCGATCGACCAGATCATCAATTCGGCCGCCAAGACGCTCTATATGTCCGGCGGCCAGATGGGCGCCCCGATCGTCTTTCGCGGCCCGAACGGCGCGGCTGCCCGCGTCGCCGCGCAGCATTCGCAATGCTATGCCGCCTGGTACAGCCATATTCCCGGCCTGAAGGTGGTGATGCCTTATACCGCCGCCGACGCCAAGGGTCTGCTTAAGGCGGCGATCCGCGACCCGAACCCGGTCATCTTCCTCGAAAACGAAATCCTTTACGGCCACTCCTTCGACGTGCCGAAGATGGATGATTTCGTGTTGCCGATCGGCAAGGCGCGCATTCACAAATCCGGCAAGGACGTGACCATCGTCTCGTTCGGCATCGGCATGACCTACGCGATCAAGGCCGAGGCGGAGTTGCGCGGCATGGGCATCGACGCCGAGATCATCGACTTGCGCACCATCCGCCCGCTCGACTTCGACACGATCATCGCCTCGGTCAAAAAGACCAATCGCCTGGTGGTGGTCGAGGAAGGCTTTCCGCAGAACTCGGTCGGCGACCATATCGCCAATCAGGTTTCGCAGCGCGCCTTCGATTTCCTCGACGCACCGGTCATCACCATTGCCGGCAAGGACGTGCCGATGCCCTATGCGGCGAACCTCGAAAAGCTGGCGCTGCCCAATGTCGGCGAGGTCGTCGAGGCGGTCAAAGCCGTCACGTATCGCTGAGCAGGGTGGGAGGACAAAATGCCAATCAACATCACCATGCCGGCGCTTTCGCCTACGATGGAAGAAGGCAACCTTTCCAAGTGGCTCGTCAAGGAAGGCGACAAGGTTTCGCCGGGCGACGTGATTGCCGAGATCGAGACCGACAAGGCAACGATGGAAGTCGAAGCCGTCGACGAAGGTACGGTTGCCAAGCTGGTGGTTCCGGCCGGCACTGAAGGCGTCAAGGTCAATGCGCTGATCGCGGTGCTGGCGGCCGAGGGGGAGGATGCGGCGGCCGCCGCGAAAAGCGGTGACGGTGCTGCGCCGGCAAAGGCTGAGGCTCCGAAAGCGGACGCCTCCAAAGCTGAAACACCAAAGCCCGAAGCGCCGAAGCAGGAGCCTGCTTTACCTAAGGCGGAAGCGGCGCCGGTCGCCAACGGCCATGCAAACGGTGAGCGCATCTTCGCCTCGCCGCTGGCCCGGCGCATTGCCAGCGAAGCCGGTATAGATGTCGCGGCGCTGACCGGCTCCGGCCCCCACGGCCGCGTGGTAAAGGCCGATGTCGATGCCGCAATTTCCAGTGGCGGCGCCAAGACGGCACCAGCAGCAAAAGCGGCGCCCGCCGGCGCTCCGGCATCTGCGGCCACGGCACCCAAGGCGATGTCGGACGAGCAGGTGCTCAAACTATTTGCCGAAGGCTCCTACGAGCTTGTCCCGCACGACAATATGCGCAAGACCATCGCGCGCCGGCTGGTCGAGGCCAAGACCACCATTCCGCATTTCTATCTGACGCTCGACTGCGAGCTCGACGCACTTCTGGCGCTGCGCACGCAGATCAATGCGGCCGCCCCGGTGAAGAAGACTGAGAAAGGCGAAACGCCGGCCTACAAGCTTTCCGTCAATGACATGGTCATCAAGGCTCTGGCCCTGGCGCTGATGGCGGTGCCGGATGCCAATGCGTCGTGGACAGAAAACGCCATGGTCAAGCACAAGCACGCCGATGTCGGCGTTGCCGTGTCGATCCCCGGCGGCCTGATCACCCCGATCATCCGGCGTGCCGACGAAAAGACGCTGTCCGTCATCTCCAACGAGATGAAGGACCTTGCCGGCCGCGCCCGCAGCCGCAAGCTGAAACCGGAAGAATATCAGGGCGGCACCACGGCGGTGTCCAATCTCGGCATGTTCGGCGTCAAGGATTTTTCTGCCGTCATCAACCCGCCGCATGCGACGATCCTGGCGGTTGGCGCCGGCGAGCAACGCGCAGTGGTGAAGAACGGCGAGATCAAGATCGCGACAATCATGTCGGTAACGCTGTCGACCGATCACCGCGCAGTCGACGGTGCGCTCGGCGCCGAGCTGCTCGTCGCCTTCAAGCGTATGATCGAAAATCCAATGGGCATGCTGGTCTAAGAGAAGGGGACAGGGCGGTGCGGAAATTCTTCACCAGCCTTTTTGCCTTCTTCCTTTCCGGTTTGGCCGGCGGATTGGTGGTGCAGTGGCTCGCCGTCGCCACCAATGCCGACGTGGAGTACATCCTTGTATTCATGATCTCGGCTCTCGTCACCATCTTCGCGACGCTCGCATTCTTCATCGCACAATTCATGTCGGATCCACGACGGGCAACAAAACTGACGGCGATCATAGGGGTAGCATTTTTTGTGCTCATTGGAGTTGCTCTGATCGGCTGGACTTTCTCCCAGCCGCCGGGCAACCGCCAGTGGTCGAGCGATCTTCCTATCGTCGCCGGTCTCGTCCTGCCGGGCATCGCTACGGTTCTGGTCCAGTGGCTTTTTGTGCGCTGGCGATTGGGGCGCTCGCAACCAGGTTTCGGCGGGGCAGCCACATGAAGACGGTCCTCTGCTACGGCGATTCGCTTACCTGGGGCTATGACGCGGCAAACCTCGGCCGGCATCCGCTGGAAGATCGCTGGCCGAGCGTGATGCAGGCGGCATTGGGCAGCGGCGTCGAGGTCATCGCCGAAGGCCTGAATGGCCGAACCACCGCCTTCGACGATCACTTGGCCGGGGCGGACCGCAATGGCGCAAGGCTGTTGCCAACAATCCTGACGACGCATGCGCCGATCGATTTGATCATCATCATGCTCGGCGCCAACGATATGAAGCCGTGGATTCACGGCAATCCGGTCGCGGCCAAGCAAGGCATGCAACGCCTGATCGATATCGTGCTCGGCCACGATTACCCGTTCGATTGGCCGGCGCCGCAGATCCTGATCGTCGCACCGCCCGTAGTCAGCCGCACGGAGAATGCCGAATTCAAGGAAATGTTCGCCGGCGGCGATGAGGCCTCGCTGCGATTGGCGGCGCAGTATTCCGCCCTTGCCGACGAAGCCGGCTGCGGCTTCTTCGATGCCGGCTCGGTGGCCAAAACGACGCCGCTCGACGGCGTCCATCTCGACGCGGAAAATACGCGGAACATCGGGCACGCGCTGGCGCCGCTCGTGCGCCTCATGCTGGAATTGTGAAGGAGAAAGCCGTGGCTGAGAACTACGACGTCATCATCATCGGCTCCGGCCCCGGCGGCTATGTCACGGCCGTGCGCTCCGCTCAGCTCGGCTTCAAGACGGCGATCGTCGAGCGCGAGCACCTTGGCGGCATCTGCCTCAACTGGGGCTGCATTCCGACCAAGGCGCTGCTGCGCTCGGCCGAGATCATGCACTATTCGGATCATCTGAAGGACTACGGCCTGAAGATCGATGGCAAGATCAGCGTCGACACAGCCGCCGTCGTCGATCGCTCGCGAAAGGTCTCGCTGCGGCTCAACGGCGGCGTCGGCTTCCTGATGAAGAAGAACAAGGTCGACGTCATCTGGGGCGAAGCCAAACTGACGAAACCCGGCGAAATCGTCGTGTCGAAATCGTCGAAGAAGCCGATGGAGCCGCAGCCGCCGGCGCCCAAGGGTGTCAAGGGCGAGGGCACCTACAGCGCCAAGCACATCATCCTGGCGACCGGCGCCAGGCCGCGGGCGCTGCCCGGCATCGAGCCGGACGGCAAGCTGATCTGGACCTATTTCGAGGCGATGGTGCCAAAAGAGATGCCGAAATCGCTGCTGGTGATGGGCTCTGGCGCCATCGGCATCGAGTTCGCCTCTTTCTACCGCACCATGGGCGCGGAGGTGACGGTGGTCGAACTGCTGCCGGCAGTGATGCCGGTCGAGGACGCCGAAGTCTCGAAATTCGCGCAAAAGCAGTTCGAAAAGCAAGGCATGAAGATCATCCTAGAAGCCAAGGTGACCAAGGTCGAGAAGGGCACTAACTCGGTCACCGCGCATGTCGAGATGAAGGACGGCAAGGTCGAGAAGATCACCGCCGATCGGATGATCTCGGCCGTCGGCGTACAGGGCAATATCGAGAATCTCGGCCTCGAGACGCTCGGCGTGAAGACGGAACGCGGTTGCGTCGTCGTCGACGGCTACGGCAAGACCAACGTGCCCGGCATCTATGCCATCGGTGACGTCGCCGGACCGCCGATGCTCGCCCACAAGGCCGAGCACGAGGGCGTGGTGTGCGTGGAAAAGATCGCCAATTTCCCCGGCGTGCATGCCACCGACAAGCTGAAGATCCCGGGCTGCACCTATTGCAATCCGCAAGTCGCCTCGGTCGGACTGACGGAAGCCAAAGCGAAAGCCGACGGCAAGGACATCCGCGTCGGCCGCTTCCAGTTCGCGGCAAACGGCAAGGCGATTGCGCTCGGCGAGGACCAAGGCTTCGTCAAGACCATTTTCGACAAGAAGACCGGCCAGTTGCTGGGTGCCCACATGGTTGGCGCAGAAGTAACCGAACTGATCCAGGGCTTCGTCGTGGCGATGAACCTGGAGACCACCGAGGAAGAGCTGATGCACACGATCTTCCCGCACCCGACGCTGTCGGAGATGATGAAGGAGAGTGTACTCGACGCCTATGGTCGCGCGCTGAATGCATGATAAATTAGTTGGGCGAGTCTCACACGAAAGACACAAAGGAACTCGACGGCAGAGCAATTCGTTTCGCACGCATCATCCATCATACAAGGAGAGGGCATATGGAAATGAACGGCGTGGGCTGGGTAGCAGCCATCATCATCGGTGGCCTGGCGGGGTGGCTCGCCGAGATGGTCATGAAGAGCAATACCGGCATCCTCATGAACATCATTCTCGGCATTGTCGGCGCAATCGTGTTGAACGCCATCTTGCAGGCCCTGAACATCGGCATCTTCGGTGTCGGCTGGATCGCCTATCTGATCACCGGCTTCATCGGCGCCTGCATTCTGATTGCGGTTGGACGACTGGTGCGCCGCTAACCTCTGTCGGCACTTGCTATGCGAAAAAGGCCACCGCGGCATGCGTGATCGCGGCCTTTTTCTTTTCGCCGAAAAGTCCTAGATGACGTGGGTAGAGCGAGCGCCGGACAGGCGCTTGCCAATGAGCCGGGTTTCACATGGTCACCGTCCTCGACACGATTGCCAATGCGCCGCGCCTGCGGCATCCCGAAAAGGCGCACAAGCCGGATCAGGACGTTCTGCGCAAGCCTGACTGGATCCGCGTCAAGGCGCCGATGTCTAAAGGCTATGCCGAGACGCGCGAAATCGTTAAGTCTCACAAACTGGTAACGGTTTGCGAAGAGGCGGGCTGCCCCAATATCGGCGAGTGCTGGGAAAAGAAGCACGCCACCTTCATGATTATGGGTGAGATCTGCACACGGGCCTGCGCCTTCTGCAATGTCGCCACCGGCATCCCGACCGCACTCGATCCCGATGAGCCGGCGCGCGTCGCACACGCCGTCAAGCAAATGGGCCTAAGCCATGTCGTCATCACCTCAGTCGACCGTGACGATCTCGCCGATGGCGGAGCTCAGCACTTTGCCGAGGTCATCCGTGCGATCAGGGCGGCAACGCCTCTGACGACGATCGAAATCCTGACGCCCGACTTCCTGCGCAAGGAAGGCGCGCTGGAGATTGTGGTGGCTGCCAAGCCCGACGTTTTCAACCACAATCTGGAGACCGTGCCGTCGAACTATCTGACGGTCCGGCCGGGCGCCCGCTATTTCCATTCGATCAGGCTGTTGCAGCGGGTCAAAGAGCTCGATCCGTCGATCTTCACCAAATCCGGCATCATGGTTGGCCTCGGCGAGGAGCGGAACGAGATCCTGCAGCTGATGGACGATTTGCGTTCGGCCAATGTCGACTTCATGACCATCGGCCAGTACCTGCAGCCGTCGAAGAAGCACCATCCGGTGATACGCTTCGTCACGCCGGAGGAATTCAAGTCCTTCGAGACGATCGGCAAGACCAAAGGCTTCCTGCTGGTGGCGTCGAGCCCGCTGACGCGCTCGTCGCACCATGCCGGCGACGATTTCGCCAGACTACGCGCGGCGCGCGAAGCGTTTCTCAGGAAGTCCGCCTAACAAACTGGTTTCATGCCACAATTCGAAGCCCATCGCCGCGTCGCGCATACGCCTGAACAGATGTTCGCTCTGGTCGCCGATGTCGAATCCTATCCGCAATTCCTGCCGCTTTGCGAGGCACTGACGGTTCGCTCGCGCAAGGAACGCAACGGACGCACGCTGCTCATCGCCGACATGAGCATTGGCTACAAGGCGATCCGCGAGACTTTCACCACGCAGGTGCTGCTGAAGCCTGACGAGAACGCCATCGACGTCAAATACATCGACGGCCCGTTCAAATATCTGAGCAATGTCTGGCGCTTCGACCCGGGGGACGGCCGCGGTTGCAACGTCTGCTTCTTTATCGACTATGAGTTCAAGAGCCGCATTTTGGGTGCGGTCATGGGAACCATGTTCGACCGCGCCTTCCGCATGTTCTCCGAGGCGTTCGAGAAACGGGCCGAAATCATCTACGGCGCGCCATCGGCAGCCTGATCCGCAGCGAGCGCGCGCAGACCCAGCTCAAGCGCATGCCGGACCGTCTCCCTGCGGATGAAATCCCGGCCCTTGTCGGCGAACAGCTGGCATTCGCTGACTACCGGCCGGCCAGCCACGGCAACGCCGAACCAGACCAGGCCGACAGGTTTTTCCGCCGAGCCGCCGCCCGGTCCGGCGATGCCGGTCACCGCCAGGGCGAGCCCGGCCGGCGAATGGGCCAAGGCCCCGGCCGCCATCTCCACGGCAATCTCTCGCGAGACCGCGCCGTGCGCCTCGAGCGTAGCGGTCGAGACGCCGAGCATCTCGGTCTTGGCCTTGTTGGAATAGGTGACAAAGCCGCGATCGACCACCGCGGAAGAGCCGGCAATGTCGGTCAGCGCGGCGATGATCATGCCGCCGGTGCAGCTCTCGGCCGTCACCAGCATGATGCCGCGCTGCTGGCAGGCTTGAAGCAGGGCATCTGCGAGATCGCTATTGCTCATTCAGGGACATCCCCCGGAAATACAACGCTGGCGGTCGCGATGGCCGCTATGCCTTCCTCACGGCCGACGAAGCCGAGCTTCTCATTGGTTGTCGCCTTGATAGAGATGCGGTCGCGCGAAATTCGCAGCATTGCCGAAAGCGCTTCGGTCATGGCCTCTCGATGAGGGCCGACGCGCGGCGCCTCGCAGATCAGCGTGATATCGGCGTTGGCGATGCGGCCGCCGCGCTCTCGCACCAGCTTGGCCGCGTGTTCGACGAAGATGCGTGAAGCGGCCCCTTTCCATTGCGGGTCGGCGGGCGGGAAATGCGTGCCGATGTCACCGGCGCCGCAGGTGGCGAGCAGGGCGTCGGTCAAGGCGTGCAGACCGACATCGGCATCCGAATGGCCGGACAATTTCTTGTCATGCGGGATAGCGACGCCGCACAGGGTGACATGGTCGCCGGGCTCGAAGGCGTGGACGTCGTAGCCGTTGCCGGTTCGGATGTCCGGAAAACGTGGGGCGCTGGAAAGCCGCTGATCCGCCATTGCAATATCCCGTGCCCAGGTCAGTTTGACATTGTCCGGTGAGCCGGGAACGATCTTCACCGGAATGTGCGCCCATTCGGCGATTGCCGCATCGTCGGTGAAATCCGCCTTGCCCAGATGATGAGCCTTTTCGTGCGCAGCCAGGATCGGCCAGAACGGAAAGCCTTGCGGTGTCTGTGCGGCATGAAGCCCGGCCCTGGACACGGTTTCGCCGATCATGCCTTCGGCCGTTTCGCGCTTCAGCGTATCGGCAACGGGCAAGGCAGGCAGTGCTCCCTGGCGCTCGCCAATGGCGGCGATCGTGCGGTCTATCAGTTCCGCGTCGACAAACGGCCGAGCCGCATCATGGATCAGGACCCGGCCCGGCGCATGGCTTCTCAACGCCAGCAGTCCAAGGCGAACGGACTCCTGCCGTGACGTACCACCGGTCACAGCAACGACACGGTCGGCATTTGCGCCGGCGGCGCGACGGAAAAGCGCGCCGTCATCGGCATGGATAGCAACCACGACAGGTCCAATCTTCGGATGCGTCAGAAAGGCGTCGAGTGTGCGTGCAATAACGGCGCCGCCGCCAATCTGCTGATATTGCTTCGGCCCATTGGCCTGTCCGGCGCGCGCGCCGCGGCCGGCAGCAACGATGACCACGGCGACTTTGTCGTCGGCAGCATGCTTTTCGCTCACATCTCTCATGGCGAGACGCTTAGCGCATGATCCAGAAAAGTGGTATCGCTTTCAGAAGACCCAGGATTGATGCGGTCCGGCGATCCTTTTTTTCCCAAATGCGCCTTAATGTCACGACATTGCGCGTTGCACATTGCCGTCGTTCTGGCTAGAGAATGTGCAGCAATCGAAGGTGCTTGGTTTTTGTGCATGCCTGATGTGACCAAATTGGCTTCGCCGCTGGATGTGGGTGGCGTGAGAATCCGCAATCGCGTGTTTCTCGCGCCGATGTCGGGCATCACCGACGAGCCGTTCCGGCAGCGCGCCCATGCCCATGGCGCCGGGCTGGCTGTATCGGAAATGGTGGCGAGCGGTGAGCTTGCAAAGGGCAGGGCTGGCTCGGGCCTGCGGATCCGTCATTCCGGGCTGCCTGTCCACATGGTCCAGCTTGCCGGCCGCGAGGCGGTGCACATGGCCGAGGGCGCGCGAATCGCGGCCGGCGAGGGTGCTGACATCATCGACATCAACATGGGCTGTCCGGCCAAGAAGGTGACGGGCGGCTATGCCGGTTCGGCACTGATGCGAGACCTCGACCACGCGCTGTCGCTGATCGAAGCGGTAGTCGGGGCGGTCGAGGTGCCGGTCACGGTCAAAATGCGGCTCGGCTGGGACGAAGGTGCGCTCAACGCCCCGATGCTGGCCCGACGCGCCGAGCAGGCCGGGGTGAAGATGGTTACGGTGCACGGCCGCACACGTTGCCAGTTCTATCAGGGCAAAGCCGACTGGCGCGCCATCGCACGCGTCAAGCAGGCCGTCTCGATCCCGGTCGTTGCCAATGGCGATGTCGGCTCGCCGGCAGAGGCTGCGTCGATCCTCGACCAGTCCGGCGCCGACGCGGTGATGATCGGCCGTGCGCACTATGGCGCGCCGTGGACTGCCGGCAGCATTGTAGCGGCCGCGCGGGCAGAGCCGGTATCCGGCATGCCGGACAGCCCGCAAGCGCTGAGCGACTACGTCATTGCCCATTACGAAGACATGCTGACGCTCTATGGCGTGGAAAGCGGATTGCGCCAGGCGCGCAAGCATCTCGGCTGGTATCTCGACCGCCACGCCGCCACAAGCGACGACCGGCGCAAGGCCATACTCACATCTTTCGAGCCTGGGCATGTCATTGCCTTGCTGCGCGACATGTTCTCAAGCGCTCCCGAAGCGGCGAACCTGCGGAGTGCGGCATGAACGCCACCGTCACACAGAGCACGGATATGGCGGACGCCGCGCATATTGTGCTCAACACCATTCGTCGGCCGGTGATCATGGTCGATCCGCAAGGCTTCATCACCTTCGCCAATGCCGATGCCGAGGATTTTTTCCGTTCGAGTGCCACGATGCTCGCCCGCAACACGCTGCACAAGCTCATTCCTTTCGGCAGTCCGCTGCTGACGCTTGTCGACCAGGTGCGCGAGCGCCGGGCGCCAGTCAACGAATACCGGGTGGACGTGTCGTCGCCGCGTCTCGGCATCGAGAAGGTAGTCGACCTCTACGTCGCGCCGGTAACGGAATTTCCAGGCTCCGTCGTGGTGATGTTCCAGGAACGCTCAATGGCCGACAAGATCGACCGGCAGATGACACATCGCGGCGCGGCGCGCTCGGTCACCGGCCTCGCCGCGATGCTTGCCCATGAGATCAAGAACCCGCTGTCCGGCATTCGTGGTGCCGCGCAGCTGCTTGAGCTGTCGGCGTCCGACGAGGATCGCGCACTGACCAGGCTGATCACCGACGAGACCGACCGCATTGTCTCGCTGGTCGACCGCATGGAGGTGTTTTCCGACGAGCGGCCGATCGACCGCTACCCTGTCAACATCCATGTCGTGCTCGACCATGTCAAAGCAATCGCCAAGAACGGTTTTGCCAAGCGGATCAAGATATTGGAGGATTATGATCCATCATTGCCTCCGGTTTTTGCCAATCGCGACCAGCTCATCCAGGTCTTCCTCAATCTGGTAAAAAATGCCGCCGAGGCGATCGGCAGCGATCCACAGGGCGAGATCATGCTATCGACCGCCTTCCGCCCGGGCATTCGCGTTTCTGTACCCGGGACTCAGGATCGCGTGTCGCTGCCATTGGAATTCTGCGTACGCGACAACGGTTCGGGTGTCTCCGAGGATATCCTGCCGATCCTGTTCGATCCCTTCATCACCACCAAGCCGAACGGCTCCGGTCTCGGTCTGGCGCTGGTGGCAAAGATCGTCGGCGAGCATGGTGGCATCATTGAATGCGAATCGACGCCGCGCGGGACCACCTTCCGCATCCTGATGCCGGCGTGGAAAGAAACCCAGTTTGGCACCGACGACGACGGTGAAGGAGACCGCAAATGACCGTTCGCGGCAATATTCTCGTCGCCGACGACGATGCGGCCATCCGCACTGTCCTCAACCAAGCGCTTTCGCGCGTCGGCCACGACGTGCGTGTCACCTCCAACGCTTCGACGCTGTGGCGCTGGGTTGCGGCGGGCGAGGGCGATCTGGTTATCACCGACGTTGTCATGCCTGACGAGAACGCCTTCGATATGCTGCCGCGCATCAAGAAGGCGCGACCGGAACTGCCGGTCATCGTCATGAGTGCCCAGAACACGTTCATGACAGCAATTCGTGCCTCCGAAACCGGGGCCTATGAGTATCTGCCGAAACCGTTCGACCTGACCGAGCTGCTCAACATCGTCAACCGCGCACTTTCCGAGCCGCGGCGGCCGAAGATCGATACGCGGGCCGACGAGCCGCCGGAAACGATGCCGCTGGTCGGCCGCTCGGCGGCCATGCAAGACATCTACCGCATGCTGGCGCGCATGATGCAGACCGACCTGACGGTCATGATCAGCGGAGAGTCGGGTACCGGTAAGGAACTGGTGGCGCGCGCGCTGCATGAATATGGCCGCCGCCGAGGCGGTCCCTTCGTCGCCATCAACATGGCAGCGATCCCGCGCGACTTGATCGAATCGGAGTTGTTCGGGCACGAGAAGGGCGCCTTTACCGGCGCGCAGAACCGCTCCACCGGCCGTTTCGAGCAGGCCGAAGGCGGCACGCTCTTCCTCGACGAGATCGGCGACATGCCGATGGAAGCGCAGACGCGGCTGCTGCGTGTGTTGCAGCAGGGCGAATACACCACGGTCGGCGGCCGCACACCGATCAAGACCGACGTGCGCATCGTCGCTGCCACCAACAAGGACCTGCGCACGCTGATCAATCAGGGGCTTTTCCGCGAGGATCTGTTCTACCGCTTGAACGTTGTGCCGCTCAGGCTGCCGGCGCTGCGCGAGCGATCGGAGGACATTCCGGACCTCGTCCGGCACTTCTTCAAGCTCGGCGCCAGTGAAGGCCTGCAGACCAAGCGCATTTCCACCGGCGGCATCGAGCTGATGAAGCGCTATCCGTGGCCCGGTAACGTGCGCGAACTCGAAAACCTCATCCGCAGGCTGGCTGCACTGTATTCGCAGGACGAGATTTCCGCCGAGATCATCGAGGCGGAGTTGAAGACCGGCGAAAGACCTGTCGTTCCAGGTGGCGGCAACCTCATTCCCGATGACCTTTCCATCGGCCAGGCGGTGGAGCATTTCCTGCAGCGCTATTTTGCCTCGTTTGCCGGCGACTTGCCGCCGGCCGGGCTCTATCAGCGAATCCTCTCCGAGGTCGAATATCCGCTGGTCCTCGCCTCGATGACCGCAACGCGCGGTAACCAGATCAAGGCTGCCGAACTGCTGGGGCTCAACCGCAACACGCTGCGCAAGAAGATTCGCGAACTCGGCGTCAACGTCTACAAGTCCTCCAGGCAGATCTAGACGAACCCCTTACGAGCGCTTTCCAGGGGATCGATCACCGAAAGATTTCCGTCTCGGCCACACTTGTTGCATAATCGCCACAATGCGTTGCATACATCCGACGCAATCACTGGCTCTAGACGGCGACATGGCCCTGCACGCACCGACACTGAGTAAACCGCTTTTCAGCAATACCGGCGCGCGAGACGGTCGCCGGCTGCTTGCGCTGCCCGGTGTGATCGCCGTTGCCGGTGCGCTGGTGACGGCGGCGATCTCCTTCGCCATTCTGGTTGGCGCGACGCCGATCACGCCCGACGCGAGGACGACGCTGGCGCTGATTGCGCTTAATGCGGCGTTCGTCCTGTTTCTGATCTTGCTGGTCGGCCGCGAGGTGCATCGCATTCTGATGGCACGCCGGCACGGCAAGGCTGCGTCGCGCCTGCATGTGCGCATCGTTGCGATGTTTGCACTGGTCGCCGCCATTCCCGCGATCATGGTGGCGATCATCGCGTCGATCACGCTCGACATCGGCCTCGACCGCTGGTTCGAGATCCGCACCAAGACGATCGTCAATTCGTCGTTGTCGATCGCCGACGCCTATGTGCAGGAAAACGCACGAAATCTTCAGGGCACGACGTTGTCGATGGCTTACGACCTCGACGCTTCGCGCACGCTCTACGGCCTCGATCGTACCGGTTTCCTCGACCTCATGAACAAGGAGGCGGTGGGACGCTCGCTGGCGCACGCAGCACTCATCAAGCCCGATGGTTCCTTCGTCATGAGCGCCAAGACCGACGCGGACTTTGCCATGCCGGAGCCGCCTGAGGGCGCCGTGGCAAGCGCTGCCGACGGCAAGCCGGTGCTGATAGAACCGCGCACCCGCAACATCATGGGTGCCATCGTCAAGCTGCGCGAGATCGACGGCCTCTATCTCTACACCATCCGCCTCGTCGATCCCGAGGTGATCAAGGCACGGCAGATCGTCAAATCCAACACCGCCGAATATCGAGGTCTCGAAGACAACCGCCGCACCTCGCAAGTGGCTTTCGCGCTTCCCTATCTGTCGCTGACGCTGATCATCATCCTGTCCGCCATCTGGACTGGCATTGCGGTGGCCGACCGCTTGGTGCGGCCGATTCGTCAACTCATCGGCGCGGCCGATGAGGTCGCCACCGGCAATCTCGACGTGGCCGTGCCTGTCCGCCCCTCCGATGGCGACGTGGCCTCGCTCGGCGACACATTCAACAAGATGCTGATGGAATTGAAATCGCAGCGCAACGAGATCCTGTCGGCCAAGGATCTGATCGATGAACGGCGGCGCTTTTCGGAGGCGGTGCTTGCCGGCGTCACCGCCGGGGTCATCGGCGTCGATCCATATGGCATCGTCACCATCGTCAACCGTTCGGCCGAAACGATGCTGGCCATATCCGCCACGGCAGCGCTTGGGCAGAACCTTTCCGCCGTGCTGCCGCATGTCGGCCGCGTCTTCGAGATCGGCCGCAAGTCGGGCAGGCCGGTCTATCGCGAACAGGTCACCTTCTATCGTGCCGGCACTGAACGAACCTTCAACGTGCAGATCACGATCGAAGCCGGCGACGACGGTTCGGAGGATAAATCCTATGTCGTGACAGTCGACGACATTACCGATCTGGTCCAGGCACAGCGTTCCTCCGCATGGGCCGACGTGGCGCGGCGCATTGCCCACGAGATCAAGAACCCGCTGACGCCGATCCAGCTTTCGGCCGAGCGCATCAAGCGCCGCTACGGCAAGGTCATCACCGAGGACCGTGAGGTTTTCGATCAATGCACCGACACCATCATCCGGCAAGTGGAGGACATCGGCCGCATGGTCGACGAGTTCTCGGCGTTCGCCCGCATGCCGAAACCGGAAATGAAGGCAATCGATCTGCGCGATTCGTTGCGCGAGGCCTCGTTCTTGGTCGAAGTGAGCCGCGCCGACATCACCTTCGAGCGCGTCTTCGGCAACGACCCGCTCAAAGGCACGTTCGACAGCCGCCTGATGGCGCAGGCGTTCGGCAACGTCATCAAGAATGCTGCCGAAGCAATCGACGGACTTGATGCAGAGGATCGTCCGCACGGCATAATCCGGATTCAAGCCGGGCGTCAGAATGGCGCGATTCGAATCGACGTCATCGACAACGGCAGGGGCTTGCCCCGCGAAAACCGGCAGCGCTTGCTCGAGCCTTACATGACGACACGCGAGAAAGGCACCGGGCTTGGCCTCGCTATCGTCAAGAAGATCGTGGAGGACCATGGCGGGCGACTCGAATTGCACGATGCACCAGCGGACTTCCACGATGGGCGGGGCGCAATGATCAGCATCATCCTGCCGGTTGCCGCCACCGTTCCGATACGCGGCGAGGGCAAGACGGAACACGAAAAAGAAACTGAAAAGGTCGGTAATGGCGTCTGATATTCTCATCGTCGATGACGAGGAAGACATCCGCGAACTCGTCGCCGGTATCCTGAGCGACGAAGGTCACGAAACACGCACGGCGTTTGATGCCGACAGCGCGCTGGCGGCGGTCGCCGACCGGGCACCCAGGCTGATCTTCCTCGACATCTGGCTGCAGGGCTCGCGGCTCGATGGCCTGGCCTTGCTGGACGAGATCAAGACGATGCACCCGAACCTGCCGGTGGTGATGATCTCGGGCCACGGCAATATCGAAACGGCAGTTTCGGCCATCCGCCGCGGCGCCTATGATTTCATCGAAAAGCCATTCAAGGCCGACAGGCTGATCCTCATTGCCGAACGGGCGCTCGAAACCTCCAAATTGAGACGCGAGGTTTCGGATCTCAAGCTGCGCAGCGGCGAGACTTTCGACCTCATCGGCATGTCGTCGGCAATGAGCCAATTGCGCCAGACCATCGAGCGCGTCGCGCCGACCAACAGCCGCGTCATGATCATTGGCCCCTCCGGCTCGGGCAAGGAACTGGCCGCGCGCGCCATCCACGCGCTCTCGGCGCGCAAGAGTGCACCGTTTGTGACGCTGAGCGCCGCCAACATCACCCCGGAGCGTATGGAGATCGAGCTGTTCGGCACCGAATCGAATGGCGTCGAACGCAAGGTCGGTGCGCTGGAGGAGGCCCATCGCGGCATTCTCTACATAGATGAAGTGGCCGACATGCCGCGCGAGACGCAGAACAAGATCCTGCGCGTGCTGGTCGAACAGCAGTTCGAGCGGGTAGGGGGCACCAAGCGGGTCAAGGTCGACGTGCGCATCATCTCGTCGACCTCGCAGAACCTGGAAGCCATGATCGCCGACGGCCGTTTCCGCGAAGACCTTTATCATCGCCTGGCCGTGGTTCCGGTCATGGTGCCGGGACTGGCCGAGCGTCGCGAGGACATTCCTTATCTGGTCGACAATTTCATGAAGCAGATCGCTCGCCAGGCCGGCATCAAGCCGCGCCGCATCGGCGACGACGCGCTGGCGGTATTGCAGGCGCACAACTGGCCGGGCAACGTTCGGCAGTTGCGAAACAATGTCGAGCGGCTGATGATCCTGGCGCGCGGCGACGATGTCGATGCGCCGATCACCGCCGATCTCCTGCCTGCCGAGATCGGCGACGTCATGCCGCGCACTCCAAACAAATCCGATCAGCACATAATGGCGCTGCCGCTGCGGGAAGCGCGCGAACAATTCGAGAAGGACTATCTGATCGCCCAGATCAACCGTTTTGGCGGCAACATCTCGAAGACAGCAGAGTTTATCGGCATGGAACGCTCTGCATTGCACCGCAAGCTGAAGTCGCTGGGCGTCTGATAGCCACACCAGTCGTGGCCCACGCAATTATCCGTTACGGCCGTCTTGGAATCGCATAAGAAAGCTGGGACTTCTTCCAGGGATTAGCCATGTCGCGCATTGCCTATGTGAACGGGCGCTACGTCGCTCACGCCGAAGCTTCCGTGCACATCGAGGACCGTGGCTATCAATTCGCCGACGGCGTCTACGAGGTCTGCGAGGTGGCACGAGGCTTCATCGTCGACATGCCGCGCCATCTCGCCCGATTGAACCGCTCACTTACCGAACTCTCGATCGATTGGCCGATCACGCGCGGCGTGCTGCCGCTCGTCATGCGCGAGGTGGTGCGCCGCAACCATGTCGTCGACGGCCTGGTCTATGTCCAGGTGACACGCGGTGTCGCCAGCCGCGAGTTTTTCTTCCCGCCGGCGGGCACGAAGCCGTCGCTGGTGGTGACCGCCAAAAAAGCCGATCCTGCAGCTGCCGTGAGGCGGGCCGAGAGCGGGATCCGGGTTATCACGGTGCCGGAGAACCGCTGGGATAGGGTCGATATCAAGTCGGTCGGCCTGTTGCCGAACGTGCTGGCCAAGCAGAAAGCCAAGGAAGCCGGCGCTCAGGAGGCCTGGTTCGTCGATGTCGACGGCACCGTCAAGGAAGGTGGATCGTCGAATGCCTGGATCATCACCAGGGACGGCGTGCTGGTGACGCGCCCCGCCGAGCACGGCATCCTGCGTGGCATCACCCGCACGACGCTGTTCGATGTCGCCGCCAAGCTCGGCCTGAAGATCGAAGAGCGCGGCTTTTCGGTTGCCGAAGCCAAGGCCGCGCGTGAGGTTTTCATCAGCTCCGCCACCACGATCGCCATGCCGGTGGTGGCGATCGATGGCGCTCCCGTCGCCAACGGCCACCCGGGCTCGATAACAGTTTCATTACGGCAGGCCTTTTTTGACGTTGCGGAAAAAAGTCCAGCCTGATAACCGCACAGATGGAATGAACATCAATATATCTCGTTCTGCTTGTCGTTACTGACGGCAAGATGGTGTTTGCGTGCTTGACATGTGCCGGCTAATTTGGCGCATTGGCCTGCAAACCGAAGGGGATCGGCGAAAGACAAGAACAATGGCGGAACGATCGCAAAATCTTCAGGACCTGTTCCTGAATTCAGTTCGCAAGAGCAAAAACCCACTCACCATCTTTCTCATCAACGGCGTGAAGCTGACCGGCGTGGTCACTTCGTTCGACAATTTCTGCGTTCTGCTGCGTCGCGACGGCCATTCCCAGCTTGTCTACAAGCACGCTATTTCCACGATCATGCCGAGCCAGCCGGTTCAGATGTTCGATGGTGAGGAAAGCCAGGGCGCCTGATTGGCACGCGAGAAAGACGCGGACCGCAGCGTTCGCGGAAAACCAGCACACCAGACCGGGACAGAGGCCAACGGTCCGACCCGGGCGGTGGTCATCGTGCCGGTGCTTACCCGGCAGCCGCGTGGCGACGACGATACCAATCGCCCGCGCCTGACCCGTTCTGCCGAGGCCCGTCGCGACGAGGCGGTCGGCCTCGCCAGCGCCATCGACCTTGACCTGGTCCACACGGCGGTGGTGACCGTCAACGATCCACGTCCGGCGACCTTGCTCGGCAGCGGCAAGGTCGCGGAGTTCGCCGAGATCGTCAAAGAGGGCCACGCGGAAGTGGTCATTGTCGATCATCCGCTGACCCCGGTACAGCAGCGCAACCTCGAAAAAGAGTTGAACGCCAAGGTGCTCGACCGCACCGGGCTGATCCTGGAGATTTTCGGCGAGCGCGCCCGCACCAAGGAAGGCACGCTGCAGGTCGACCTTGCCCATCTCAACTACCAGAAGGGCCGCCTTGTGCGGAGCTGGACCCACCTCGAGCGCCAGCGCGGCGGCGCCGGTTTTCTCGGCGGCCCTGGCGAGACCCAGATCGAGTCGGATCGGCGTGTGCTGCAGGACAAGATCACCAAGCTGAAGCACGAGCTCGAAACCGTGCGCCGCACCCGCGACCTGCACCGCGCCAAGCGCAAGAAGGTGCCGTTTCCGGTGGTGGCGATCGTCGGCTACACCAACGCCGGCAAGTCGACGCTGTTCAACCGGCTGACCGGAGCAGGGGTGCTGGCGGAAGACATGCTGTTTGCCACGCTCGACCCGACGCTGCGCCGCGTGCGCCTGCTGCACGGAACGCCGATCATCCTTTCCGACACGGTCGGCTTCATTTCCGACCTGCCAACGCATCTGGTCGCGGCCTTCAGGGCGACGCTGGAGGAAGTGGTCGAGGCAGACCTCGTCATTCACCTGCGCGACATCTCCGATCCCGATACGGCCGCGCAGGCCGAAGATGTCGAGCGCATCCTTGCCGATCTCGGCGTCGATGCCCGCGACAGCAAGCGCGTCATCGAAGTGTGGAACAAGATCGACCGGCTCGACGAAGGCAACCGGGCGCGGCTGCTTGCCGATGGTGCTGACGGCAAGAAGGCACCGCCGATCGCCATATCGGCGGTAACCGGCGAGGGCATCGATGCGCTGAAGGCGATCATCGAGACGATGATGTCGGGCGAACTGGAGACGTTCACTGTCACGCTCAAGCCCGACCAACTCGGCGTCGTCGACTGGCTTTACCGCAACGGCGACATCGTCTCGCGTGATGACAATGAGGATGGCAGCGTGACCATCGCGCTCAAGGCCACGCACAGCGCTCGGCAAGAGATTGAAAGCCGATTGCGTCGTCAAAACAACGGGTAGGGGCGTTTACTTCGCGCTTTTTGCCTGCTGCCAGAGCGCTTCCATCTCGTCCAGCGTCGCCTCTTCGAGGCTGTTTCCCGACGCTTGCAGCGCCTGCTCGACATAGTGGAAGCGCGACCGGAATTTTTCGTTGGTGCCGCTGAGTGCCGCTTCGGAATCAATTTTGAGGTGCCGGCCGAGATTGACGACCGCAAACAGCATGTCGCCGAACTCGTCCTTGATCGGCGCGCTGTCGCCGTTGGCCAGCGCTTCGCGCAACTCGCCGATCTCCTCCTCAATCTTTTCCAGGATCGGTGCCGCCTCGCTCCAGTCGAAGCCGACGCGGGCGGCCTTTTCCTGCAGTTTGAGCGCCCGGGTCAGCGCGGGTAGGGCGACCGGCACGCTGTCGAGAAAGCCCTTGCCATGGTCTTCCGGGTCGAGCCCACGGGCGAGGCGCGCACTGCGCTTCTCCGCCTTTTCCTCTGCCTTGATCTTTTCCCACATGCCCTTGGCCATGCCGGCGCTGCGCGCCTTTTCGTCGCCGAAAACATGCGGGTGGCGGCGGATCATTTTTGTGGTGATGGCCTTGACCACGTCACCGAATGAAAATTCGCCGGCCTCCTCGGCCATTTGCGCGTGGTAGACCACTTGCAGCAGGAGATCGCCGAGTTCATCGCGCAGATCGTCCAGGTCGCCGCGCGCGATGGCGTCCGCCACTTCGTAGGCTTCCTCGATCGTGTATGGCGCGATTGTCGAAAAATCCTGCTCGATATCCCACGGGCAGCCGGTTTCCGGTGCTCGTAGCGCGGCCATGATCTCGATCAGCCGGGAAATGTCTTTCGAGGGTTTCATCAGGCGAACGCTATCCTGTACACGGCTGTGCGGCCAACGGCTTCAGCCGGTGAGGGCGCCTTGTCCACAGATGGGCGGCCAGACCATGATACGAAAGTGGAAGCCGGTTTCCGAAAAAAGATCCTAGTTAGCAAAAGTGTCAGTCGAGCACGGAGACGATCGCCTTGGCGAGCGCATCCATGCTGTCCTCGGGCAGGCCCGCAACGTTGATGCGGCTGTCGCCGACCATGTAGATGCCATGCTCGGCGCGCAGCCGCTCGACTTGCGCTTCCGACAGGCCAAGCCGGGAAAACATGCCGCGATGGCTGGCGACGAAATCGAAACGGTCGGAGTTGGACTGCCGCCGCAGCGCCTCGGCGAACTGGACGCGCAGCCGCAGCATGCGCAGCCGCATCTCTTCAAGCTCTGCCTCCCAGTCGGAACGCAATGCGGGGTCTTCAAGCACGATGCGCACCGCCGCCGCGCCGTGGTCCGGCGGCATCGAATACATGGCGCGCGCCGCCGACAGCATCTGGCCCATCGCCAAATCCGCCTGCGCGCCGTCTTTCGCCATGATCAGCGCTGCACCGACGCGGTCGCGATAGACGGCAAAGTTCTTCGAGCAGCTCGAGGCAACCACCATTTCCGGAACTTTTGCCGCTAGCATGCGCAAGCCGGCGGCATCCGCATCAAGCCCCTCGCCAAAGCCCTGATAGGCGATGTCGACAAAGGGCAGCAGGCCGCGCTCAACGACAAGATCTGCAATGGCAGCCCATTGCGAGATGTCTAGATTGGCGCCTGTCGGGTTATGGCAACAGCCATGCAACAATACGACGTCGCCAGGATTCGCGGCTCTCAATGCATTCAGCATGTCGTCGAAGCGAACCGCACCAGAAGCAGCGTCGAAATAGGGATATTCGCGTATCTGCAGGCCAGCGGCGCGCAACACCGGCATGTGGTTCGGCCAGGTCGGATCCGACAGCCAGACCGTCGCGTCGGGGCGGGTCCTTTTCAGCAGCTCTGCCACCAGCCGCAGCGCGCCGGAGCCGCCGGGGGCTTGCGCCGCACGAATGCGCGTCATGTCGGCGGTTGGGCCGAACACCAACCTGGCCATCGCCGCGTTGAAGGCGGTATCGCCGGCAAGGCCGAGATAGGTCTTGGTATCCTGGCCTTGCAGCAGCCGCTTTTCGGCTTCGCGCACCGCGCGCATCACCGGCGTCTTGCCCTCGCGATCCTTGTAGACGCCCACCCCAAGATCGACCTTGTCGGGACGCGGATCAGCGCGATAGAGGCCGATCAAGGCAAGGATCTTGTCGGCAGGCGCGGGCTGGAGATTTTCGAACATCGATAAGGTTCCGTTGGCGGCGGAGTGATACGCAAACCAGCCGTGCTTTGCCAGCAGTTTCATATGCGCCAACTCGGCGTCGGGTTTGCCTCGAGGGCGGCCAATACTATCTGCCGCGCGAGGGCAGGCGCGATATCTCCCAGGAGAGAGCGCGGCGAGCCGCCCAAGATAAATTCGGGGAAAGCGGGATTAAAATCACGACCTGCTCCGTAAACAGGACATGAAACGGCCGATGCCACGCTTCGATATTCTGGGACAGCTCGGTTCGCTGCGCCGCTATGCACGCTCGCTGACACGCGACAGCGCCGATGCAGAGGATCTGGTGCATGATGCGCTGGTGCGTGCCTATGAGCGACGCGGCAGCTTCCGCTCCGGCGGAAACCTTCGCGTATGGCTGCTGTCGATCGTCCACAACGCGTTCATCGACGGATTGCGATCCCGCAAATCGGAAGCAATGCGCATCGAACAGGCCGGCTATCTCGCCGAGGCGAATGTCCGGGCTCCGCAGGAACATTCGGTCCGTCTGGCGCAGGTGCGCGACGCTTTTTTCAGATTGCCGGAAGAGCAACGTTGCGCGCTGCATCTCGTCGCCATCGAGGGACTTAGCTACAGCGAGGCTGCCGAGGTCAGCGGCGTGCCGCTGGGGACGCTGATCTCGCGCATCGGCAGGGCGCGTGCGGCCCTGCGCGAGATGGAGGACGCGGTGCCGGCACGCGCGAAAGGCCATCTGAAGATCGTCGGAGGTCGATGATGAACCAACTGCGCGATCCCGTGACCGACACCGATCTCGACGCCTATGTCGACGATCAGCTGGACGTGGCTCGTCGCATCGAGGTCGAGGCGTTCCTTTCGGCCCGCCCGGAAGCGGCCGCGCGGGTGATGTCCGACTTACGGATGCGTGACGAATTGCGCGTGGCGCTTGCCGGATCGAAAGGCATGGCGCGGCCCGCGACGGCCGATGCCGCACGGCGGCTGGAACGGGGATTGGCGCGCGGCCGCGTCCTTGGTGCTTTGCAGAGAGCGGCGGCAGTCGCCGTCTTCGTCGCTGCCGGCTGGCTTGCGAACGGGCTCATCGGACCGATATCGGTGACGGAAGTCGTCGCTTCGACCCATCCGCCGGCCTATGTGGAGGACGCGGTCCGGGCGCACCGCACGACGCTCGTGCGCGAGGCGATGTCGTCGCAACCCGAAGCACCCGGCTACAACGCCGACGAAATCCGCGCCGCGACTGCGATCGTGATGCCATCGCTGCCAGCGGACTGGACGGTCCGTGACGTGCAGATCTATCCATCGCAATTCGGCCCGAGCGTCGAGATGGCCGTCGAGACAAAAGAGATGGGGCTGGTCTCGCTGTTCGCCATCCGACCCGGAACATTCGATGTCGTCAAACCGACTGTCGTTCTCTCGGGCGAAGTTTCCTCGGCCTATTTCCAGATCGGCGAGGTCGCCTACGCGGTCGTCGGACGCAGCGATGTCGGCGGTCTCGATCGCACGGCCGAAGCGCTCGCCAAAACGCTTTACTGATCGACCTTCAAGAAGGAGAACCACATGAACAATCTCGGATATATCGGGGCCCGAGCCGGAGCCGTCTACGACGAAGGCCTGCGCCGGCACATGCTGCGCGTCTATAACTACATGGGCCTTGGCCTCGTCGTCACGGGCGTGATCGCGTTCGTGGTGGCTTCCACGCCCGCCCTTTACGTGCCGATCTTCTCCACCCCACTGAAATGGGTGGTGATGCTTGCCCCGCTGGCCTTTGTGCTCTTGTTCTCGTTTCGGATGCAGACGATGTCGGCAGCCGGCGCCCAGGCGATGTTTTGGGCATTCTGCGCCGTCATGGGCCTGTCGCTGGCTTCCGTGTTCCTAGTCTTTACCGGCACCAGCATCGCACGCACCTTCTTTATCGCCGCCACCATGTTCGGCGCGACCAGCCTTTACGGCTACACGACCAAACGCGACCTGACGCAGTTCTCGTCGTTCCTGATCATGGGCCTGATCGGCGTGGTGATCGCCATCATCGTCAATATCTTCCTGGGCTCGACCGCGCTCCAGTTCGCGATCTCGGTGATCGGCATCGCCGTCTTCATCGGCCTCACCGCCTGGGATACCCAGACTATCAAGGAGCAGTATGCGGAAAACTTCGGTGCGGAATCACAGCAGAAGCTCGCTGTCTTCGGTGCATTCTCGCTCTATCTGAACTTCATCAACATCTTCCAACTGCTGTTGAACTTCTCCGGCGAGCGCGAATAGCCGACGTCGGACCACGACCGGAGTTGGATATCATGGACAGAAACGATCAACAGGCGATCGGACAGCTCTTCGAGAAGTTGGCAAGCGTCGAGCGCCAGGCGCCGCCGCGCGATGCCGAAGCAGAGCGCTTCATCCAGGACCAGATCACCCAGCAGCCTGGGGCGCCATATTACATGGCCCAGACGATTGTGATGCAGGAGCAGGCCCTGAACGCAGCTCAGGCGCGCATCGAAGAACTGGAAGAGCAGGCGCAGCAGCCGGCCGGCGGTGGACCGCTGAGCGGCTTCTTCGGCCGCAGCGGCGGCAGGCGCTCAGGCTCGGTTCCGCGGGTAGGGCGCACCGCCTCCGTCGCAACTGAAGGGCCGCAGGACACACCACAGCGGGCAGGCGGCGGGTTCCTTGCCGGCGCCGCGCAGACCGCGATGGGCGTGGCGGGCGGCGTGCTGCTCGGCAACGCGATCGCCGGCATGTTTGGTGGCAGCGAAGCCAAGGCAGCCGAACAGCCGACGCCGCAGCCGGACGAAGCCGATCAGGCAGGCGATGCCAGCTCCAACAATGGCGGTGACTTCGGTGATATGGAGTTCTGACGAGCGACCCAGCCTGTGCCGGTGCTGGCGCTGGTGACGATTGCCGGTCAGCATAGGCGAGGTGGCGAGGGCAACATCCGGGAAGCGAGCCCCCGCCGGCGGCTAATAGCCCAGGCGCTTCAGTTCAGTCTTGACCGCCGCGATGGTCTTGAAGCGGAAGCGCTTCGTTGTGCCATCGCGCCAATGGCAGTCGCATGTGGCATCGAACTTCCGGCTCGCTTTCAATTGAGTCAGCGCCTTCTGGCCCGGCTTGGGATCATCGAAGATGCGAACTTCGTAGAGCGTCCCTTCGACATCGTAGTGGATCTGAGCCCAGGAAAGTATCACGATCAGTTCCTTTGCCGGGTCGTGGTCGGCGTTGGCGAGGCCGAGCGCTATGTCCGGTGTGTCGCCCTCTTGTTCACCGAGCGTGACCTGGATTGCACGATACCTGTTGTCAGCTAGCCGTTGCAGCGCGACGAGCGGGCGTTCCGGATAGTCCTCAGCGGTCTGGTAATCGACAAAGAGTGTCTGGAGGCCGTTCCAGCTCACGGCTGTGGTGTGCGGATCAGCATTGTCGGCGAACCCAACAACACGTTTGGCGAAAGCCAGGTCGTTCTCGCCTAGCGCACGATCAAGGTCCTGCGCTCGCGCGCCCGTGAGCGCGCACGCGAGGGTGAGGGCAAGACTTGCAAGCAGCGGGAGTGTCTTCATGATTCGCAACCCTAGCATGCCCGTTGCCTCCTCAGCGCTATAGCGAATGTCTAAGAGTGACCGGTCTGATCTCGCCGCCAACGGATGCTATAGGCTTTAGTCGCATAAGATAGATTATGGAACTGGCGTGGCCGGTTGGATGTGGCGTGAAGATAGCACCTCGCGAGATCCAACCCGGGAACCCAGCCGTAAAAACTTGGTCCTTCACGCTGATTCGTAAGGGATTTCGATCGTCATGCCGTCATAAGCAGGCTCGACGTTGGCCGGCGTCTGGGCCATTACCGTGGCGTAGTCGAGCGGAACATGCATATGCGTCAGCACCGCGTTCTTCGGCGCTAGTCTTTCGATCCAGCCAAGCGCCTGGCCAAGCGACAGATGGCTCGGGTGGACGGTGTATTGCAGCGCGTCGATGACGAGCATGTCCAGCCCGCGCAAACGCTCGGCCGTCGCGTCCGGAAAGTCGCTGACGTCAGGGCAATAAGCCAGCCCGCCGATGCGGAAACCCAGCGAGGTGATGTCGCCATGGAGCTGCAGCAGCGGTTCGAGGGTGAGGGCGCCGCCCTCGCCTTCGATCACCACCGGCCCGTGGTGGTCGATGATATGGGCGTCGACGATCGGCGGATACGAACTGCCTTTCGGTGTTTCGAAACAGTAGCGGAACGCCTCGCGTAGGCGCAGCATGGTGGCCTGATCGGCATGGATGTCGATCCGGTGGCGCTGCTCGAGCACGAAGCCGCGCAAATCGTCTATACCGTGGATATGGTCGGCATGCGGATGTGTATAGACCACCGCATCGATGCGCTTGACCGATGCCAGCAGCATCTGCTCGCGGAAATCCGGGCCGGTGTCGATGACGACCGTGGTCCGGGCGCCATTCGCCGCGATCCGCTCGACAAGCGCTGCGGTGCGCGTGCGCCGGTTCCGGGGGTTCGCGGGATCGCAATTGCCCCAGTCGCCGGTGATGCGTGGCGTGCCCGGCGATGAGCCGCAGCCGAGGACGGTAAGACGCAACCGGTCGCTCATGCGTCAGGCGCCCGGCGCGCTCGGGCGCGGCATTTTCCTGAATAGCCGGAAGAAATTATCCGTGGTGATACCAGCGATCTCGGCCTCGCGGACGCCGATCGTCTCGGCCAGTATCTTGGCTGTATGCGCGACGTAGGCAGGCTCATTGCGCTTGCCGCGAAACGGTATCGGCGCAAGGTATGGCGCGTCGGTTTCGACCAGCAGACGGTCGCGCGGCACATCGGCGGCGACGGCGCGCAACTCGGCGGAGTTCTTGAAGGTCAGGATGCCGGAAAAGGAAACGTAGCCGCCGAGCGCCACACCGATCTCGGCCAGCCTGCGTCCGGACGAAAAACAGTGCAGGATGAAGGGGAAGGCGCCCTTCCCTGTTTCTTCTTCGAGGATATCAGCCATGTCATCGTCGGCGTCGCGCGAATGGATGACCAGCGGCAGACCGGTCACGCGCGCCGCGGCGATGTGTGTGCGAAATCCCTGTGCCTGTGCATCGCGCGGCGCATGATCGTAGAAATAATCGAGCCCGGCCTCGCCGATCGCCACCACTTTTCGATGAGCGGACAGCCGCACCAGGTCATCGACAGTCACATCAAGCTCTTCAGCCGCATTGTGCGGATGGGTGCCCACCGAGCAATAGACCTCATCGAAAGTCTCGGCAATCTCAAGCACTTGGCTAAATCGCTTCACTCTCGTCGAGATCGTCACCATTCGGCCGATGCCGGCCGTAAGGGCGCGGGCGACGATGGCCGCCCGCTCTTCGGCGAAATCCGGAAAGTCGAGATGGCAGTGACTGTCGACCAGCATCAGGCGCTTGTATCCGTTTGCTCGACATAACGTGGAAATACCGGTTCCGGCGCCGGCAGCGCCGTGCCGGATACCAGCGCATGGCCTTCCGCGACATGCTCGAAATTACGGCTGCTGGCCGGCACCGCCAAAAGGTCTAGCAGCTTTGCCGCCGACTGCGGAATGAAGGGCTGGCACAGCAACCCGACACGCCGGATCACCTCAGCGGTCGTCCACAGCACCGTTTCCATGCGCGCCGGATCGGTCTTCTTCAGCGCCCATGGCTCCTGCCCAGCGAAATAGCGGTTGGCTTCGGCCACCACGCCAAAGATCGCCGCCAGAGCAAGGTGGATGCCCTGGTCGGCCATCGTCCTGCGCGCCGTGACAAGGGCGGTATCTGCCTGATCGAGGATCGCTTTGTCGGCATTACTCGATTCGCCGCGCTTAGGCACCGCGCCGCCGCAGTTCTTGGCGATCATCGACAGCGAGCGCTGCGCCAGATTGCCGAGATCGTTGGCGAGGTCGGCATTGGTGCGGTTGACGATTGCCTCATGGCTGTAGCTGCCGTCCTGGCCGAACGGCACTTCGCGCATGAAGAAATAGCGCACCTGGTCGAGGCCGTAGTGCTCGATCATCGCGAACGGGTCGACGACATTGCCGACCGACTTCGACATTTTCTCGCCACGGTTGAACAGAAAACCATGCGCGAACACGCGCTTCGGCAATTCGATGCCGGCCGACATCAGGAATGCCGGCCAGTAGACCGCGTGGAAGCGGATGATGTCCTTGCCGATGACGTGGACGTTCGCCGGCCAGAAAGACCATCTCTCATTGGCCGGATCCGGATAACCGGCCGCGGTGATGTAGTTGGTTAGGGCATCGACCCAGACATACATCACATGCTTCTCATCGCCGGGCACCGGCACGCCCCATTTGAATGTGGTGCGCGAGATCGACAGATCCTTCAGGCCGGATTTGACAAAGCTGATGATTTCATTGCGCCGCTCCGCCGGTCCGACGAATTCGGGGCTGTTCTCGTAGAGCGCGAGCAGTCTGTCCTGATAGGCGGAAAGGCGGAAGAAATAGCTCTCTTCCTCGGTCCATTCGACAGGCGAGCCGAGCGGTTCGCGGCGCACGCCGTCGTCACCGACCTTGGTTTCGGCCTCGTCGAAATAGGCTTCCTGCCGCACCGAATACCAGCCGCTGTAGCGGTCGAGGTAGATGTCGCCATTCTCAGCCATGCGCGTCCAGATCGCCTGGCAGGCCTTGTAATGACGCTCTTCGGTGGTGCGGATGAAAACGTCGTTCGAGCAACCAGTCGCTTCGAGCATCGAGCGGAAGATCGCCGAGTTGCGATCGGCAAGCGCTTTCGGCGTTAGGCCTTCGGCGTCCGCCGTCTGCTGCATCTTCAAACCGTGCTCGTCGGTTCCCGAGACGAAGAAGACGTCCTTGCCATCGAGCCGCTGAAAGCGGGCCAGTGTGTCGCTGGCGATGACATTGTAGGCATGGCCGATATGCGGCTTGCCGTTCGGATAGAAAATCGGCGTCGTGACGTAGTATTTTTCGCGTGCCATGGATGAGCCGTCATGAATGTCTGAATGAAAGATGTCGCGGTGAGATATCGCATCGAAACGGCAATTGCCATCCGACGCCAATGTGGTGGCTTTCGAAGTTCCTGCGATTGATTGGGAATCAATACTCAGGGGCTTCAAAGCCACGCCAGCGGCCGTCACATTCGCATTGCAGAATTCAGGCGGTCGATCATGGTCAGGGCGTGCTGCTTTTTGTCGAGATTGTAGGTCTCGGTTTCAGATATAGCGTTCAAAGCCTCGTGCCAAGTATCCGATAGCGTTTTGGCCCGCGCGAGATCGCCGGCGAGCGCGGCCTGGCTGGCGCCGGCCGACAGCAGATCAAGCGCGCGGCGATTGAATATCTCGAACGGGATCGCCTGGTCGCGGCCGGCGACCGCCTCGGCAAGACGGTAGGCGCCTGCGACATCTATCTTCTTGGACATCACCAGAGCGTCGAGGGTGGCGGCGATTTCAAGCCCGCCATACTGCGTCAACAGGATCGCATTGCGCGCGCTGCCCCCTGCCCGCTGCGCCAGCGCCGCGCGCGCCGCAGGATCCTCCGGTGGCGGCGGCTCGATGCCCTCCAGAACCGTCATCAAGCTCTCGGCATCGAGCGGCGCCAACCGCACCATCTGGCAGCGCGACCGGATCGTCGGCAGCAGACTGCCCGGCGCATGGACGATGAGGATGAACAAGGTGCGCGCGGGTGGCTCTTCAAGATTCTTCAGCAAGGCATTGGCAGCATTGGTGTTCATGTCGTCGGCGGGATCGACGATAACCACCCGGTAGCTGCCGTCGTGCGAGGTCAGCGACAGAAAACGGCTGACCTTGCGGATTTCGTCGACCGTGACCACCGTCTTGAAGCTCCTGGTCTTGTCGTTCGCGGGGCGTGTAAGATGCAGCACCGAAGGATGTGCCCCGGTGGCGATCTGGCGAAACAGCGACGAAGCCGGATCTGGAACGGCAAGGCTTTCCGGCGCCTGCTCGAAGGCCGGGTGCTTCAACAGATGATGCGCCAGGTGAAAGGCCAGCGTCGCCTTGCCGATGCCAACCGGTCCGGCAAAGATCAGTGCGTGCGGTAGCTTTCCCGAGCGATAAGCAGTGGCGAGCATGTTGGCCGCCTGCAGGTGACCGACAAGACGCGGCGTCTCGGATGGCTCGGGCACTCCGTCCAGCGTGTCGTGCTGTTCGGGCGCGATGCGTTCGAAAATCATGCCGGCGCCGCCTGCCTTCTTTGCGCCGGCATCATCCTCTCGAGAGCCGTGAAGACCGTGGCGGTAACGACATGCTCCACCGCATCTAGGTCGGCTGACGCATCGACGACGACGCAGCGTTCGGGTTCAGCTGCGGCGATCGCGAGAAACGCCTCGCGCCGACGTTGGTGGATGGCCAATGTTTCCTTCTCGAAGCGGTCCGGTCCGTCAGTGCTGCCCCGCCGGGCGGTAGCGCGCCTCAGGCCCTCGGCGGGGTCGATGTCGAAGATCAGTGTCATGTCCGGCACCATGCCATTGATGGCGACCTTCTCCAATGCGTCCATGAATGCCGGGTCGAGGCCGCCGGTGACGCCCTGGTAGACGCGCGAGGAATCCATGAAACGATCGCAAAGTACGACCGAACCGCGATCGACCGCCGGCCGGATGACCTGTTCGACATGGTCGGATCGCGCTGCGGCGAAAAGCAGAGCTTCCATCTTGGGGCCGAACGGCTCGGCTGCGCCTGAAAGCAGGACATGCCTGACCGCCTCCGCGCCCGGCGAGCCACCCGGCTCACGTGTCACCAGCACGTCGTATTTCTTGGCGCGCATCTTCTTTGCCAGCCGCTCGATCTGCGTCGACTTGCCTGCTCCTTCGCCGCCTTCAAAAGTGATGAAAAATCCGCGCGCCAAAGCCTTTGTCCATACTTCGGGGACCGTATAGTCCCGGCGGGAAAAAAGGTCCACCGCGACGGTGCTAACGCAGCCAGCCGACGGCCAGTTCCTTGGCGGCATCGAGCGCGCGCTGCGGCAGCGAACCGACACCGATCGACTCGGCGGCAAACAGCGGCGTCTCCTGGCTCAGCGTATCGCCGATCCAGACGCGCAGCGCACCCACCGGCTGCCCCTCCTCCACCGGCGCTGCCACCGGTCCGTCATAGACGATCCTGGCGGTGAGCTTGTCGCGGTTGGTGATCGGCAGGAATATCTGCACCGGTCCTTTTGCCCTTAACGCGACACCGGACTTGGCGCCGCCAAAGACCTGGGCTTCGCCAACCACTTCGTCCTTGGCGAATATTTCAGTCTTCTCGAAGGAGCGAACGCCCCAGTCGAGCAGCTTTCGCGCTTCCTCAGCACGCTCGCGGTCGTTTGCCAGGCCGCTCATCGCCGCGATCAACCTTGTGCCATTGTGGCTGACCGAGCCGACGATGCCGAAGCCGGATTGCTCGCTGGCGCCGACCGAGAGGCCGTCGGCGCCTATATCCATGGCCAGAAGCGGATTGCGGTTCCTCTGGGAAATCTTGTTCCAGGTAAAATCCTTCTGGCCGTAATAGCGGTAGAGATCCGGGTAGCTGCGCCAGATATGCAGGGCCAGAAGCGCGAGTTCGCGAACGCTCGTTTGCTGCCCATCGGCCGGCAGACCGGTGGCATTGACGAAGGTCGATTTCTGCAAGCCGATCTGGCGGGCACGCTCGGTCATCTGCGCCGCGAAGTTTGCCTCGGACCCGGCCATCCCTTCAGCGATGACGATACAGCCGTCATTGGCCGCCTGCACTGTCACGCCCTGGATCAGGTCTTCCAGCCGGATCGTCGACTTGAGCTTGGCGAACATGGTCGATGTCCCCGAAGGAGCGCCGCCTTTGCGCCAGGCGTTCTCGCTCACCACGAAGGTGTCGTCGAGCGTCATGCGCCCTGATTTGATGGCGTCGAAGACCACTTCCATCGTCATCAGCTTGGCTAGCGAGGCCGGCGGGATCAACCTGTCGGCGTCCTTCGAAAACAGCACGGTTCCGGTTTCGGCATCGATCATGAAGGCCTGCGCGGCCTTGGTCTCGAAAAGCTGTGCTGAGGCCGGCGCAAGCGAGAGCAGCAGCAGGCCGAGCGCCATAAGCCCGGTGAAAGGGTAAAAAAATTTCATCAGGTTCGACCAGTGAGCCGGCGCTTTTGCAAGTTGGCAGAAGCTATCAGGCTTTTGCCTGGCGGATCAATCGCGCACGAAAAAACCAGGCAGCCCCGAGCTCAGTTGCGTACAGCAAGCGCATCCGGCGCACCATGCGACCACGCTGCCTGCAGCATCTCGTCCAGGCTGCCACGGCCGTCGGCAAAGAGGTTGACCGAGAACCAGTCCTTGCCTTCAAGTTCCGAGCGCTGGATCTCGGTCTTGCCGAAGCTGGAAAGCTGGGCCGCCACACGCTCCGCTTCGGCGGAATCCTCGAACGAACCCGCCGCGACATAGTCCGTGGGCGACCCGGTTGGAGGAGCTTGCCGCTTCCACGATTGAAGAATTTCGGCGGGCGACATGCCGGCGCCATCCAGCCCGGCAAACGCGTTGGAGGCGCGCTGCACGCGCTCGTCCGCGTAAGACAGCGACGCCACGGTGAACGGCGATTGCGCCGGCAGGTTGATCTCCGGACGCTCGGGCACGATCGGGCCGAAATCGGGCAGTACAATGTCTCCCGAAGCAGATGCTTGCACCGCCATGACAGGCCCTGCATCGGATCCCTGCCCGGAATTCGTCAGCTGACCGGGGAACGGCACGGCAGCAGCGCTCACCGGCAGGCTTGGCGACGGCCCATTCATCGCGACCATGACACCGCTGGGCAGACCGTCCGACGGATCCGGCGCCCTGTTGCCTGGACGATACGAAGCCATAAGATACTGCCCGTCATTGCCTTCGAGCGGCGCACGGCCGACATATTCGACCTTCACCTCGGCCGTACCGATATTGGCATAATCGAGCATTTCAGCAGCGCGCTTCGACACATCGATGATGCGTCCATCGTGATAGGGTCCGCGATCGTTGACGCGCACAATCACCGAGCTGCCGGTCTTCATGTTGGTGACCCGCGCATAGCTCGGCAGCGGCATGGTCGGATGCGCCGCCGTCAGATCTGCCATGTCGTAGACTTCGCCGTTGGCGGTCAACCGGCCGTGGAACGCCTCACCGTACCAGGACGCGAGGCCAACCTTGGCGTAACGTTTGTCTTCCTTCGGATAATACCATTTGCCGCGCACCTGATAGGGCTTGCCGAGTTGATCGCGTCCCCGAGACGTTTTGAACATCACGCGCGGGCTGGCTTTCACGCCATACTCGGCTTCGGAAAAATATTCCTTGGAGCGAGGTTTCTTGTTGATCATCGCCTTTTGCTGCGGCCCGGCACATGCCGCAAGAAAGGCTGCCGACAAGGCAAACAACGCGAAAGCGGAAGCGCGACGAAGACGCGGGCGCGCCGTGGTCTGCATATTTTGATTGTCCCCTATAGCATCGACGAAGGTACCGCAGCATGAACGTCAGCGGTGCCAAAGCACCCACTCCAGAAACGCCGGCGACGCCCTACCCCAATCCTTTTTGTGCGCAGGAATTATTTATCACCGTATTAACCGATTGTGGTCGGAACCGGGCGAGATTGTGGCGCGGACCGTCTCGCCGGTCGACATGAAAGTCATCGCTGATCGATCAGCAACGCCGTACACGGCGCGCTTTGCCCTTGCCTTGGCCTGGCTGCCAGCGCAGATTCAGGGACCGAAGATCACAAGCTCGGTGAACGTCAGATCTCCAGGTGCGGGTGGTCTGGGACCCTTGAAGTATTTCAGCCCCTTGTTGGGCCGGTACCATCCCACCAAACCTGGAATCGGCTCCTTGGCGTCGACAAAGCAAACCAGGATTCCGCTTCGCAAGAGAAAGCGCCCCATCGCACCGGCGCAACGGCTCAAATCTGCGAGCGAGCGGCAATAGATGACCTGATGGCACCGGACAACACCGTGCAACATTCGGCGCGGCATCAACACCAGGGGGAACGCTGCTCTGTCGCAAATGCAGATCAACGACAGGCAGCCCAGCGCGACGTGTTCCGAGAGTATGTATCTCTCATTCTCGGGCAGCATCGCCAATTCCGGAAGACCGGGACGCACTTCGAGCACGCGACTTGACCGCTGCGCCGAACTTAAAGCCGGCAAGAAGGTAAATTGTCCACTGGAGAAGAGCCGAAAGCCAAGCGCCCGGTTGGCTTTCAACGTCGCTTGTGCCGGCGAAATGTTCGTGTAGGTCACGTCCTTCCGCTTGAGAACCGCCGCAACCAACATGGCACCATAGGGACGGAATTCTGCATCGACTGACCAGCTTGAAAGATTGCAGCGGATTTCCTCGCTCTCCGACCCTTGATAGCGAGCATAAAGGGTGAGCACAACGCCGACGATCCGACCGGCATGCTCCAAAGCAAAGCCATATTGTGGGAACTCGGCAATCGCAGGCCGCTGCGACAAACGGGTCAAAGCCTGGATCCAGTAACTCCGGTTACGCGCCGGAAAGCCTCTGCACAGGCAATCGACCACCCCCTCCCAGTCGGTTTCGCGGATTGGTCTACAGCGGAGACCGGGCGGGAGAGCGCCAAGTACGGCCAAAATCAACTCCAGAATACGATTTTACTTACATGTGCCTAATGCGCCCAACATATCAGCGCGCAACGATTAATAGTCCGTGCGGGTTTTAAAAACGATTTTCCACACCCAGCACAAACACAGCTCGCCATGACGCTGCTCACCGTCCTGGATCGCGCCGAAAGCTGCGGCCGCCACGGTTGACTTGGTGTTGAATGCGGCTTTAGAGGAATGAAGCGCGAACCGGTCGGGGAACGTCCTGGTGCCAATCCGGTACCGATTGCTCGAACCCGCTCCTCTCGCGATATCCTAAGTGATTGAAAAATCACCTTGGAGGGATGGCCGAGCGGTTTAAGGCACCGGTCTTGAAAACCGGCGTGGGTGCAAGCCCACCGTGGGTTCGAATCCCACTCCCTCCGCCATTTTGAAGCCAATTTCTTCGTTCCTGCGCGCACGACGTCGAGTTTCCGGGCGCAAGGCGGACCACCGCCCGCCATGAGCGCCACCGCATTCGCCGGCGCACTCGATGTGGTCGACAACATCCGGCCATTCTACACCGACAGCAGCATGAAAACGCTGAAGCCGATGCCGGAATTCAAGGTTGTCTTCATGGCCATGCCGAAAGCCCAGCGCAACATGATCCAGCGCAACATGATCCAGCGCAACATGATCCAGCGCAACATGATGATGAGAGAATGCCAAGATGCGGCCCAGGGCAAGCCTTACGCGGAGTTCTGCGGCGACGTGAATGCACTGGCCGGAATGAAGTAGCCGCTCCTGATCCCCAATCGGGAATGAATACTATCGAATGCATGGATGATGGCGAGCGGTGCCCGCCATCATTCGGAGTGGCGGTGCTCAACGACCGAACACTTCTTTCACGGTATCAACAACCTGCCGCAAAGCGAAAACTGTCACCCGCCGCGCCAAGCACGGACAGACCGGCGGCTGGCGCTTCGTCGGGTTGATTTCTCCGCCCGAATATGATGCTTCTCCCGCCTATGAATAAACTATTTTCTGCGGTTCTCGCATGGATGATACTGGCTTGGCCGGCCAGCGCGATGGACAGCGCATTGCGCGCCGGCCTGCTGAAACTCGATCCGCAAACCCGGCTGGAGCAGCGATGCGACGCCGAAATTCTCGACCGGATTACCCGCGACGACCACAAATACAAAGCCGATCGTGTCGTCGCCTACGCTTTTGCGACGCCCGAAATGGGCGCCGATGCGATCAAGAGCCCGGGTGCTGCGTTTCGTAGCAAAGGACAATGGTACCGGCTGAAATTCAAATGCGAGACAGCGCCGGACCATATGGAAGTCCTGCAGCTCCGCTACCGGATCGGTGATGAAATTCCGGAAAGCGACTGGCCCAAATACAATCTCTATAACTAGGCATTCGCGACCCGTGGCCGCATTTTGCCGGTGTTTCGGGCCGATCGTCGCAAACTCTGTATATTGCCGCAATAACGGGCGGTTTGCCGACCTTGTTCCAACCAGTCCCTTGACGCCCGGGAACCATACACGTTAGGGCCCTCCAGGCATTCGACGCGAACGGTCGGCCAACCAGCAAGGGACTTCCAGTCGATGGAAATTTTCACTGCCGCGGGCTTCTCTGCCCTGCTCCAGGTCATCGCCATCGATCTCGTGCTTGCAGGCGATAACGCCATCGTCATCGGCCTGGCCGCGGCGGGCTTGCCGGTCGAGCAGCGCAAGAGAGCGATTCTCATCGGCGTGGTGGCGGCGACGGTGCTGCGTATCGGTTTTGCCGCGATCACCGTCACCCTGCTGCAGATTGTCGGCCTGCTGCTGGCCGGCGGTATCTTGCTGCTGTGGGTGTGCTGGAAGATGTATCGCGAGCTGCGCACGTCCGATGCCGACGAGGTGGAGGCGACCGAAGCGTTGTCCAATTCCGATATCAACAGCGATGATATGGTGGCCGGCAAGGCGCGCAAGAAGACCTTGGGTCAGGCAGCATTGCAGATCGTCATCGCCGACGTGTCGATGTCGCTCGACAACGTGCTGGCGGTCGCCGGCGCAGCGCGCGATCACTTCCAGGTGCTGGTGATAGGCCTCGTCCTGTCGATCGCGCTGATGGGCCTTGCCGCGAGCTTCATCGCCAAGCTCCTGCACCGCCATCGCTGGATCGCCTATATCGGCCTTTTGATCATCTTCTATGTCGCACTCGACATGATCTACCGGGGCGCGGTGGAGGTCTTGCCGCATGTCAGCAGTGCGGTGAGCTGACGCGTCGACTCGAATTCGCATCGGCCGGCCTTTCAGCTTCGGCGAGCCTTCGGCGACACTGGCGGTTGCGTTTCGCCGCAGCCGCTGCCCATACCAATGCCCCGACAAGTGTGATACTGCGCCGCCAATCCTGAAAATCCGGAAAGCTTTGATGTCCGCCCCTCGCGTTAGTTTCGTCAGTCTTGGATGCCCGAAAGCCCTTGTGGATTCGGAGCGCATCATCACGCGCCTGCGCGCCGAAGGCTACGAGATCGCCCGCAAGCACGACGGTGCCGACCTGGTCGTCGTCAACACCTGTGGCTTCCTCGATTCGGCCCGCGACGAATCGCTCAACGCTATCGGCTCGGCACTTTCGGAGAATGGAAAAGTCATCGTCACCGGCTGCCTCGGCGCCGAGCCGGACGTCATCCGTGAAAGACATCCCAACGTCCTCGCCATCACCGGCCCGCAAGCTTATGAGAGCGTGATGGCGGCGGTGCATGAGGCAGCACCGCCGAGCCACGATCCCTACATCGACCTTTTGCCGCCGCAGGGCGTCAAGCTCACGCCGCGCCACTATGCGTATCTCAAGATTTCGGAAGGTTGCAACAACCGCTGCACCTTCTGCATCATACCGGCGCTGCGTGGCGACCTCGTATCGCGGCCGGCCGCCGACGTGTTGCGCGAAGCCGAGAAGCTGGCCAAGGCGGGGGTCAAGGAGATCCTCGTCATCTCGCAGGATACCAGCGCCTACGGCATCGACATCAAATACCAGGCCAGCATGTTCGGCGATCGCGAAGTGCGGGCGAAATTCCTCGATCTATCGGAAGAACTGGGCAAGCTCGGTGTCTGGGTGCGCATGCACTATGTCTATCCCTACCCGCATGTCGCAGACGTCATCCCACTGATGGCCGAAGGCAAGATCCTTCCCTATCTCGACATTCCGTTCCAGCACGCCTCGCCGCAGGTGCTGAAGAACATGCGCCGGCCCGCTCATGGCGAAAAGACGCTCGAGCGCATTCGCGGCTGGCGCGAAGTCTGCCCGGACCTTGCCATCCGCTCCACCTTCATCGTCGGCTTCCCCGGCGAGACGGATGACGATTTCGAGATGCTGCTCGACTGGCTGGACGAGGCCAGGATCGACCGCGCCGGCTGTTTCAAATACGAGCCGGTCAGAGGCGCCCTCTCCAACGGGCTCGGCCTCGAGCAAGTGCCGCAGGAGATCAAGGAAGCCCGCTGGCATCGCTTCATGCAGCGCCAGCAGAAGATTTCGGCAACGCAGCTCACCAAGAAAATCGGCAAGCGCCTGCCGGTCCTGATCGACGAGGCGCATGGCAATTCGGCCAAGGGCCGGACCAAATACGACGCGCCCGAAATCGACGGTTCGGTCCATATCCAGTCGCGGCGGCCACTGCGCGCCGGCGACATCGTCACGGTCAAGATCGACCGCGCCGACGCTTACGACCTCTACGGCTCGGCGGTCTGATATCATTCAGTCCAAAATAAAAGGGCGCCGCGTAGGCGCCCTTTGGTTCGATTTGTTTTCGCCTGCTTACTGCGGCAGCTTGTCGTCAACGCCCTTCACGTAGAAATTCATGCCGAGCAGCGTGCCGTCGTCCGCGACCTCGCCTTCCTTCAGCCACGGTGTGCCGTCCTGCTTGGCGATCGGCCCGGTGAAGGGGTTCCAGCCGTCGGCGATCTTCTTGGTGGTGGCCTCGGCCATCGCCTTCACGTCGTCGGGCATGTTGGTGAACGGCGCCAGCTTGACGGCGCCGTCCTTGATGCCGAGCCAGACATTGTCGGGCTTCCAGGTGCCGTCGAGCGCCGCCTGGACCCGGCTAATGTAGTACGGTCCCCACTCGTCGGTCAGCGAGGTCAGCTGCGCGTGCGGCGCGAACTTGATCATGTCGGAGGACTGGCCGAAGCCGTGCAGCTTGCGCTCCTCAGCCACCTGCAAGGCAGCGGTCGAGTCGGTGTGCTGGACGATGATATCGGCGCCCTGGTCGAACAATGCTTTGGCAGCGTCGGCCTCCTTGCCGGGATCGAACCAGGAGTTCACCCACACGATCTTCGCCTTGAAGTTCGGGTTGATCGACTGTGCGCCGAGCATAAAGGAATTTATGCCCATCACCACTTCCGGGATCGGGAAGGAAACGATGTAGCCGGCGACGCCCGACTTCGATTGCTTGGCGGCGATCTGGCCAAGCACGTAGCGGCCTTCATAGAAACGCGCATTGTAGATGCCGAGATTTTCGGCCGTCTTGTAACCGGTGGCGTGCTCGAACATCACCTTGGGAAATTTCTTGGCGATCTTCACTTCCGGGTCCATGAAGCCGAAGGACGTGCCGAAAATGATCTTGCATCCCTCGCGCGCCAGGCGCTCGAAGGCGCGATCGGCATCGGGGCCTTCGGAGACGTTTTCGAGATAGGCGGTCTCGACCTTGTCGCCGAGTGCCTTTTCCACCTCGAGGCGGCCTTGGTCGTGCTGGTAGGAGTAGCCGAAATCGCCGATCGGGCCGGTGTAGACCCAGCAGGCCTTCAGCTTGTCCGCCGCCTGGGCTGAGGCCGCCAATGACAATGCGGCCGTCGTCGCCATCAGGGCAATAAGCAGTTTTTTCATTGTGTTACCTCTCTGAGTTAAGCCTTGGAGCTTCCGTCTTTTTGTTGTCAACGATCCGGAACGAATGGCTGGCCCAAGGATGCCGGCGTGTTCATCATCGTCAAACGCTTGTTGCGCGAGATTAGAACGAGAACCACGATGGTTGCCAGATAGGGCAGCGAAGAAAGCAGTTGCGAGGGGACCGGAATGCCGAATGCCTGTGCATGAAGCTGGCCGATCCAGACCGCGCCGAAAATATAGGCGCCGGCCAGCACCCGCCACGGCCGCCAGGAAGCGAAGACGACCAGAGCCAGCGCGATCCAGCCGCGGCCGGCGGTCATGTTCTCCACCCATTGCGGTGTGTAGACCAGCGACAGGTGGCCGCCGGCAAGGCCGGCACAAGCGCCGCCGAAAATCACTGAGAGATAGCGGTAGCGGATGACGTGGATGCCAAGCGCATGGGCGGATGCATGGCTGTCGCCGATCGAGCGCAGCGTGAGCCCGGTGCGGGTCTTGAACAGGAACCACATCACGGCGGCGGTCAGCGCGATCGAGATGTAGAAGATTGGATCCTGGCCGAACAGCAGCCTGCCAATGACCGGGATTGCGGTCAGGCCGGGAATATCGAGGTTTGGCAGCCTTTCGCCGGGCTGGCCGACAAAATTCGTCCCCATCATGCCGGAAAGACCGAGGCCGAGCAGTGTCAGCGACAGGCCGGTTGCCACCTGGTTGGTGGCCAGCGACAGCGTCATGACGGCGAACAGCAGCGAGAACACTGCCCCCATGGCAATTGCCGCCAACAGCCCTATCCACGGCGAGCCGGTGAGATAGCCGGCGCCGAAGCCGCCAACCGCACCCATGATCATCATTCCTTCGACGCCGAGATTGAGCACACCGGAACGTTCGACCACCAGTTCGCCGATCGCCGCGATCAGCAGCGGCGTCGCCGCCGTCGCGATGGTCAAAAGGATGTTGACGGTGATGTCCATCAGCGAGCTTCCTCCAGCTTCGGGACTGTCTCGAGTTTCGGCGCAGCAAAGCCGATCAGGCGGATGCGATAGTGAATGAGCGTGTCGCAGCCGAGCACGAAGAACAACAGCATGCCCTGGAACACGCGCGCCACCTTGTCGGAGATGCCGAGCGCGCTTTGCACCGCCTCGCCGCCGAGATAGGTCAGCGCCAGCACAAGGCCGGCGGCAACGATGCCGAGCGGATTGAGCCGGCCGAGGAATCCGACGATGATGGCGGTAAATCCGTAGCCGGGCGAGATCACCGGCTGCAACTGCCCGATGGCGCCCGAGACCTCCGAAATCCCGGCAAGTCCGGCCAGTGCGCCCGACAGCAGGAAGGCAAAGAAGACCATGCGGTTAAGGCCAAACCCGGCGAAGCGCCCTGCCCTCGGACTTGAGCCGAGCACGCGGACCTCGAAGCCTTTCAGCATACGGCTCATCAGGATCCAGATCAGTATCGCCGCGACCAGCGCGAAGACAAATCCCCAGTTTGCCCGGCCGGATTCCGGGAGGAGTTCCGGCAGTATGGCCGAGTCGTTGAACTGGATGGTTTGCGGGAAACCGTGGCCCTGCGGATCGCGCCACGGCCCGCGTACCAGCCAATCGAGGAAGAGCTGGGCGACATAGACCAGCATCAGGCTGGTCAGGATCTCGTTGGTGTTGAAGCGCGTCTTCAGCAGTGCCGGGATTGCAGCATAGGCGGCCCCACCGACCATGCCGAAAAGAAGCATCAGCGGCAGCACCAATGGGCCTTCGAACTGCGGAAACAGCACGGGGGAGATCGAGCCGACAATGCCGCCCAGGATGAACTGGCCTTCGGCGCCGATGTTCCAGATGTTGGCCTTGTAGCAGACCGACAGTCCGACCGCGATCAGGATCAGAGGGGCGGCCTTGATAGCCAGCTCATGCAGCTGCCAGACCTGGCTGATCGGTTCGATGAAGTAGATACGGAACGCGGTCAACGGGTTGACACCGAGCAGCGCGAACATGATGGCACCGGCAATGATCGTCAAAACGAAAGCGATGAAAGGCGAGAGTGCCGAAAACAGCATCGAGCGCTGCGGGCGTTTTACAAGTTCGAGGCGCATCAAGCCGTCTCCAGCGTATGTTCGGCATGCCCAGGTTCGGCGCCGCCCATCAGCAGCCCGATCTTCTCGAATGTCGCTTCAGCTATCGGCAGCGGCTTCGACAATTCGCCATTGTGCATGACCGTGATCGCATCGGAAATCTCGAACAGTTCGTCGAGGTCCTGGCTGATCACCAGCACCGCCGAGCCGCTGCGTGCCAGTTCGATCAGTGCCTGGCGGATGTGGGCCGCCGCACCCGCGTCGACGCCCCAGGTCGGCTGATTGACCACCATGACGCTTGGCCGGCGGTCGAGTTCGCGGCCGACGATGAATTTCTGCAGATTGCCGCCCGAAAGAGCCGCAGCCTCCGGATCCGGCGCGCTCTTGCGCACGTCCATCGCCTTTATGATGCGCTGGGCAGCGGTATAGATCGCATCGCCCTTGACCATTCCACCGGCGCCGACAAACATCTTGCCATCGGTGGCGTGGCGCGACAGAAGCAGGTTCTCCGAAAGCTTCATGCGCGGTGCTGCGCCATGGCCGAGCCGCTCTTCCGGGACGAAGGCAGCGCCCATCAGGCGCCTGCCGGTGATGGTGAGGCCGCCGGCATCCTTACCACGGATGCGGACCGAGCCGGCATCCTGCTGCAGCACCTCGCCGGAAACGGACTCGAAGAATTCGCCCTGGCCGTTGCCGGCGACACCGGCAATGCCGATCACCTCGCCAGCGCGGACCTCGAGATTGATGTTCCTGAGCGGGATCGAGAACGGGGTCGCCGGCTTGCGGGTGAGTTCGCGGATTTGAAGCAGCGCCGGCGCGGTCTCGATACCCTCGGCCGGCGCCCGCACCACGGCCTGCACCTCGTTGCCGACCATCATCCGCGCCAACGAAGACGCGGTTTCCTGGCGCGGATTGCAATGGCCGACCACCTTGCCGTGACGCAGCACGGTGGCGCGGTCGCAGATGCGTTTGACCTCTTCCAGCCGGTGCGAAATGTAGAGGATAGACTTTCCTTCCGAACGCAGCCGTTCGAGCGTCTCGAACAGCTTATCGGCCTCCTGCGGCGTCAGCACCGAAGTTGGCTCGTCGAGAATGATGAGTTGCGGCGTCTGCAGCAGGCAGCGGATGATTTCGATACGCTGGCGCTCGCCGACCGACAGATCACCGACCAGCGATAGTGGATCGAGAGGCAGGCCGTAACTGTAGGAGAGCGCCCTCGCCTTGGCCGCGATCGTGCTGATCGGCGAGCCGTCATCCAGCGACAGCGCGATATTCTCCGCCGCCGTCAGCGCTTCGAACAGCGAAAAATGCTGGAAAACCATGCCGATGCCGAGCTTTTTTGCAGCGCCGGGGCTGGTGATCCTGACCGCCTGGCCATTCCAGAAAATCTCGCCGGAATTAGGTTCCAGCGATCCAAACAGCATTTTCACCAGCGTCGACTTGCCGGCGCCGTTCTCGCCAAGCAACGCATGGATCTCGCCCTTGGCGATGTTGAGATCGACATGGTCGCACGCCGTCAGCGTGCCGAATATCTTTGTGAGGCCGCGAACCTCCAGCAGGTTTGCGCCGTCCTGATCTGCACTCACGGTGCCTCCATCTGGTTTGCCAGACATGTTCTGTGTTCCCGCAAACATCGTATGCGCGGCCTGCTCTCTACGGTAAGCGCCTCACGACTTGAAAGAGCTTCAAGAATTTCAGCGGAAACTCAAGCGGTAAAGAGCAGTTCGCAAGAACGGCGGCGTCGGCGGGCCGAAACTGCGGGCGCTCAAGGGATAAGTATCGTTGTCCCGGTGGTCCTGCGCCCTTCAAGATCGGAATGTGCCTTGCCGGCATCGCTGAGCGCGTAACGCTGGTTGATCTTGATCTTGACGGCGCCGCTGAGCACCACATCGAACAATGCGGCGGCGGAAGCCTCGAGGTCGTCGCGCTTGGCATTGTAGACGAACAGCGTTGGCCGCGTTGCGAACAGCGAGCCCTTCTGCGCCAGCAACGAGATGCTGAAGGGCGGGATCGGCCCAGACGATTGACCGAAGCTGACGAAAGTGCCGAGCGGCCGCAGGCAATCGAGCGAGGCTGGAAATGTGTCGTTGCCGACCGAATCATAGACAACGTCGCATTTCTTGCCACCGGTGATAGCGGCAACGCCGGCGATGAAATCCTGTTCGCGATAGTTGATCACGTGATCGAAGCCATGCGCCTTGGCGAGCTCGATCTTGTCGGTTGAACTCGCGGTGCCGATCACCGTCGCGCCGAGATGCTTGGCCCATTGGCCGAGGATCAGGCCGACACCGCCTGCCGCCGCGTGGAACAGGATCGTATCGCCAGCCTTCACTTTGAAGGTACGGCGCAACAGATACTCGGCGGTCATCCCCTTCAGCATCATCGCCGCGGCCTGTTCGTCGCTGATGCCGTCGGGCACCTTCACCACGCGGTCGGCGGCGATCACGCGCTGCCCGGCATAGGCACCGGTGGTCACCGCATAGGCGACCCGATCCCCGGGCTTCAGCCAGTCGACATCTGTGCCGACCTCCAAAACCACGCCGGCCGCCTCGCCGCCGGGAATCAGCGGAAATCCGCCCTGCGGCGGATAAAGGCCCGAGCGATAATAGACGTCGATGAAATTGAGACCGATCGCGGTGTGCTTGACCAGGATCTGTCCCGAGCCCGGCTGCCCGGGATCGGCATCCTCATAGGTCAGGACCTCCGGGCCGCCATGGGCATGGATGCGGATCGCTTTGGACATTTTCAGTCTCTCTTGGGATCAGGCTTTCTTGTCCGGCTTGGCGCCGAGATTTGGAAAGAACTGCATGATAGCGCCGATGCAAGCGAGGTAAAGCCCGGTGACCGTAATCCCGATTTTGATGAAATCGCTGACCTGCTCGCCCAGCACGCCGATCTGGTCGTAGAAGGAAGCAAGTGCGGCCTGCGCCAGCGCCAGCGCGCCGAAAGCGCACCAAAGAAGCGTCATGCCGAGATTGATTGGCCGCAGCCGCTTCACCCGCACCGGATGGATGAAATTGATCGGCACGAAGGTGAGAATGCCGGCCACCACGACCATGGCGAAGGAAACCCATTGTCCTGGTTCGATGACGAACAGCGTGAACACCACCATGTTCCAGACGACCGGAAAGCCTTTGAAGAAATTCTCCTTCGTCTTCATGCCGGTATCGGCATAGTAGATTGCGCTCGACACCACGATTATCGCCGCCGACAGGAACGACAGGCGCTCGCCCATGAAGCCGCGCTGATAGAGCGCGAAGGCCGGAATCAACACGTAGGTCACGTAGTCGATGATGTTGTCGAGCAGTTCGCCCGACCATGTCGGCAGGATTTCCTTGACGTCGAGCTTCCTGGCGATCGGCCCGTCGATGCCGTCGACGAAAAGCGCCAGGCCCAGCCACCAGAACATCGCCGTCCAGCGCTGCTCGCTTGCTGCCACTAGCGACAGAAACGCCAGGAATGAGCCCGACGCGGTCAAGAGATGGACCGAGAACGCCCGCGCCTGCGGCCATGTGACTTTCTTCTTCGGCCGCGGAATCCGGTCGGCGATTTTCCTGGCCGTCGTCTTCTTGCTCACGGGCCCCGCCAGTCCAGCTTGCAGATTTCGGCCGAACGGCCGGCAAAGTTCCAGTTGCGGCCAAAGGCCCGCATTTTGCTCTTGTCGGATTTGGCGACGATGATTTCCGGCGCAATCCAGTATTCCGAATTGCTGATGACCGTATCCTTGTCGCGATCCTTGCCGGTGATTGGCGTCACCGCGCCATCGATGATCTTCGGTATCTGGAAGATGCGCGTTTTCTCACGCGTCTCGTAGGTGATCGGCACCTGCTCGGCGCCGAGGAACTTTCCGACCAGGATGGAGAGCAGCGATGTGGTTCCGCCAGCCTTGCCGGTGAAGATCTTGGTCAGTGCCTTCACAGCGTAGACCGAGGCGCGCTTGTCGATGAACAGACCGGCCGTCCAGTTGCCGCGACTCATATAACCGGGGATTTCCATGATCAGCCCAAGATTGAGACCGGACAGGTCGACCTCGCCGAAATGGCCGGCATCGATGCGGAACCCCGCCCAGGTCTGGCAATAGCCCTCGGTCGGCGGATGACTGCCGAGCGACAGAACGCAAGGGCAAAAAACCGTGCAATTGCAGGAGAGGACGAGCTCTCCCTTCATTGCCCAGTTTTGATCTGTCATCGAATTCTCCCCCTCATGGCGAGACTACTAGTAGCGCGGCTGCCCAGACAAGCAGTATCGCACCGGCCAACCGCGTCGGCAGATTGCCTGCCGTCTGTTTTTCGACCACGCTGAACAGGCCGATCAGCGCCATCCAGAATACGTTCATCACACCGACGGCAAACATTACCAGCATCAGCGCCCAGCAGCATCCAAGGCACCACAGGCCCTGCTCCATGCCGAGCCGGAAAATGCGAATGGACCTGGCGCTCCAGTTGGCGAACAGGACCGAGACCGGATTTCGGCACTTCTCCAAACAGGCTTCCTTCAACCAGCTGAACTGATAGAGACCAGCGATCGACAGCGCGGCTGCTCCGGCAATTCCAACCAGCGGATCGAGCATCTGCCCGGATGACGCGAATGCATCGACTGCGAGCGTCAGGGCCGCGAACATTGCCGAGGCGGCAAGCCAGACGCTCAAATATCCAGCGACCAGGATCAGCGGATGGACGACCGGCTCCCTCTTGATCCGGGCGGTATCTGCGATCTCGCAATAGGTGCGGATCATCGGCGCCGCGGAGGGCAGCATGGTCGCGATGGCCATCAACAACCACATCGCGGTGAGTGCCCCGCCTTGCGCGCCTACGCTTGCGCGAAGCGGCGCCGGCGCAAGGCAGAGGGCGAAGAAACGCGCAAGGAAATCCGGCAGCGGCAGTTGCGGCAGGTATCTCAGCATCGTGTCGCCGGGTGCATTGGTGCCCGGGAGCCGGCTTACGGCACCACGAACTGCCATTGCGCCGAGAAGGAGCCAGGCAAGGGCGATGCCCATGCCGGCAACAACGCTCACGGTCAGTCGAGGGCTGCGCGCAACGCTCGCCATCGCGCGGCCGGTACCGTCGAGGTGGCTGAAATCGTCTTGTTGGCCGGTCATGGCAACCGAATGGGCCGAATCGCCGCGTTGATCAAGCCGCATCACCTGACCTATATGGACCAGCAGGTCGGACAGGCCTCACCTCGCAATCCGGAAGCCGAATTTGGACCATCGGGAAACAGCACGGATACTGGTCGCCGGCAGCGGCCCTGCGGGGCTGATCGCGGCGCTTGGCTTTGCCGAGGCGGGCTTTCCCGTGACGCTCGTCGGACCCGAGGCAGCCGGCCCCGATGGCCGGACGACAGCCTTGATGAACCCTGCCCTGAAGATGTTCGAACGGCTCGGGATCTTCGACGGAATCAGGCAGCACGCAGCGCCGCTCAAGGTGATGCGCATCGTTGACGCAACCAACCGGCTGATCCGCAGCCCGACAGTGACCTTTCGCGCCAGCGAGATCAACGAAGAGCAATTCGGGCTGAACTTGCCCAACAGCGTTCTCAACCGCACGCTAGCCGAGGCTGTCGCGCATTCGGGCATCGAATGGCGAAAGTCGATGGTGGAGGCATGGCGCCTCGATGCCGACCATGCCCATGCCGTTCTCGCCGACGGCAGCGAGGTTGAGGCGTCGTTGGCGGTTGCCGCCGATGGCCGTCAGTCGCCGGCCCGCGAGGCAGCCGGCATCCGGACCTCGGTCCGATCCTATCCGCAGGCGGCGCTGGTGCTCAATTTCGGTCACCGCAGCGACCATGCCTTCACCTCGACCGAATTCCACACCGAGACCGGTCCGTTCACACAGGTTCCCCTGCCCGGCAACCGGTCCAGCCTTGTCTGGGTGCTCGAGCCCGATATCGCCAGGGACCTTGCAGCACTCGACGACGCCGAGCTTTCGACGCGGGTCGAACAGCGGATGCAATCGATGCTGGGCCGCGTGTCGGTTGAGCCCGGCCGGCAGGTCTACCCCCTTTCAGCGGTGAGCCCGTGGCGGTTTGCGCAGCGCCGCGTAGCCCTTGTCGGCGAAGCCGCCCATGTGTTTCCCCCAATCGGCGCGCAAGGCCTTAATCTCGGCATCCGGGACATCGACGACCTGATCGGTACCGCAAGCAGAAACCGCTCGGACCCGGGCGCCGTCCAGGCGCTTGCAGCCTATGATTTCAAGCGGCGGCCGGACATTCTGGCGCGCAGCAGCGCGGTCAACCTGCTGAACATGTCGTTGCTTTCCGACATGCTGCCGGCTCAGCTGGTGCGCAGCGCTGGCCTGGGCGCGCTTGAGGGGTTTGCGCCGTTGCGGGCGTTTTTCATGCGCGAGGGTCTTCGACCCGGCAGCGGTTTTGCGGCGTTTTTTGGCGGATTGCGAAAAGCGGCTGCGCGATAGCGATCTTGGGCACCGCCCTTGATCCGCATCTTGCGATGCTCAACCCGGCATCAAGGGGATCGGGATTGAATTGACGCGGCGTCTGCGCCAAATAATGACGATGTCGACCGTAAGTTCTGGGCCAATCTTTGCCGGATTGGTGCGTAGGAGTCTAAAGTCCTGGAGCGTTTTCTTGCGTGTTTCGGGACGGGTGGCGTTCAAGAAGTTCAAGTGGTGAGTGCGATGAAGACAGCCAAATTCTCGATCGGACAGGTAGTTCGCCACCGGCTGTTTCCGTTCCGCGGCGTCATTTTCGACGTCGATCCGCAATTCGCCAATACCGACGAATGGTACGAGGCGATCCCCGCTGACGTGCGGCCGCGCAAGGACCAGCCTTTCTATCATCTGCTCGCCGAGAATTCGGAGACGGAATACATCGCCTATGTGTCCGAGCAGAATTTACTCGAGGACCGGTCGGGCGAACCGGTCCGGCATCCGCAGATAGGTGAGATGTTCGATAAGAAGCCAGACGGGCGCTACGAGCCGAAGCACCAATTGAGACATTGACTTAGCCGGGATCTGGCTGGGCTGGGACAGGCTTGAGACATCGCTGGACCCGACAAACGGCCGGTCCAAACGAAAAAAGCGGGGCATGAACCCCGCTTTTTTATTCGTCCGAAACCCGTCGATCAGTTGGCGGTCTTCGCCTTTTCCTGCTCTTCCTTGAGCTTCTTGGCAAAGTCCTGATTGTTCTTGGCGACGAACTCCTGGAGCTTTTTCTGCCGGTCCTCGATGTCCGACTGCTGCAGCGGCGGGCCGTCGAAGGCGCCGCTGAAGCCGGTGAGCGCAATCTTGATCGGGTTCGGCTGGTTCTGGAAATTGACTGAAGTGAGCGTCAGCGCCGATCCCTTCTTGAAGGATGCGACGAGCTGATCGGTCAGCGGCACTTCCGCCACGCAGCGATCCGGGAAACAGATCACATAATCGAGCTTCTGCGCCTTGCCGCCGTCGATTTGGAGGCCGATGCCGGGAGGAACCAGACGGCCGGTCGGAACCGTCACCTGGAACACCTTGCGGTTCACCTTGCCCTTCAATTCGATCAGGCTGACGCCGGTGATGAGCTGGCCGTTGCCGGCGGTGGTGATGTTCTGGACATTGCAGATGTCGACGTCTTCCTGCTTGGTGCAGGCCTTGAACCAGCCTTGCGGAATCTGCTGTTGCTGCTGCGCGGAAGCAGCGGGAATCCCGGCGCCCAGAATGCCGACCACGCCAGCGGCCATGACCGACAGGCGGTACGCGTTGCTGTTCAGGCTCGTCATGTCGTGCATTCCTCTCAAATGATCCCGGAACCGGCTTTTTCGCGCCGTGTGGTCCAGCTACCTGTTGCCGAAATGAGGCAACAGAATGACTTCGGACGGCGTGTTACACTGCAAGCGATGGCGAATCCAGCCCGGGCCTCGCGAATCTTGGCCGAGGGATTGGGTCAAGGGGTTGGCCGGTGCACGACCGGCTCATGTATGCTGCGCATCGAATCGGGAAGGAGACGGTCATGGGCCGCGTTGTCGTTTGGCTGATCGCCGCAATCTTGTTTGTCGGCCTTTCCCTGCAGCCGGCCCTGTCGGAACCGAAGCACGCGCTTGCCATGCAGGGCGAACCGGCCCTGCCGGCCGACTATGATCATTTCAACTACGTCAATCCCGACGCGCCGAAAGGCGGCAGCATTACTTACTGCGTCGTCGGCAGCTTCGACAATCTCAATCCGTTCATACTGAGAAGCCTGCGCACCACCGCGCGTGGCATGATGGATCAAGCCTTTGGCAATCTTGTTTTCGAGCCGTTGATGCAGCGCAACTACGACGAGGCCTTCAGTCTCTACGGCCTGCTCGCCGATACCGCCGACATGGATCCCGAGCGCAAGAGCATCGAATTCCACCTCGATCCCAGGGCCAAATGGTCGGACGGCGAGCCAGTGACGCCGGAAGACGTGTTGTTCACCTATGACGTCTTCACCGAGAAGGGCCGACCACCTTACAGCCAGCGAATGAAAGCGATTGCCAAGCTCGAAAAGACCGGCGACCGCAGTGTGCGCTTCACCTTCAACGATAAGGCGGACCGCGAATTTCCCCTGATCATTGCGCTGACGCCGATCATCCCGAAACACGGCTTCAACAAGGACACCTTCGACAGGACGACGCTGAAGCCGGTGATCGGCAGCGGGCCTTACACAGTGGCGCAAGTCGTGCCGGGCCAGCGCATCGTGTTCAAGCGCAATCCGGCCTATTGGGGCAAGGACGTGCCGTCCAAGCGCGGCTTCGACAATTACGACCAGATCACCATCGAATATTTCCTCAACGCCAACGCCAAGCAGGAAGCGTTCAAGAAAGGCATCTGCGCCATCGACGAGGACAGCGACCCGGTCAAACGCGAGCGCGATCTCGACTTTCCGGCCTTCCACAGGGGCGAGGTCATCGCCGAAACTTTCGACACCGGCATTCCGCCGGTGGTCAACGGTTTCCTGTTCAACACGCGGCTGCCGAAATTTTCCAATCCGGTCGTGCGGCGCGCGCTCGGCATGCTCTACGATTTCGAATGGGCCAACAAGAATCTGTTCGGCGGCAAATACACGCGCACGATGAGCTTTTGGCAGAATTCCGAACTGTCCGCGCTCGGCCACCCGGCTAGCGAACAGGAAAAGGCCCTGCTGGCCCCCTATCCCGGCCGCGTGCCTGCAGATGTCATGGACGGCACCTACAGGCCGCCCGTCACCGACGGCTCCGGCCAGGACCGCAAGGTGCTGAAGGCGGCATTCGAGCTGCTGAAGAGCGCAGGCTATACGGTGCAGGACGGCGCGATGCTCGATCCCGAGGGAAAGCCATTCGGCTTCGAGATCCTGACCGCCTCGCAGGACGAAGAGCGACTTGCCGCTATCTATCAGCGCACGCTTGAGAAGCTCGGCATCGATGTCGGCATCCGCAGCCTCGACGGTGATCAGATCCAGTCGCGCAAGCAGCGTTTCGATTTCGAGGTGCTGGTCGGCTCGACCGGTTTCAACAACTCACTGTCGCCCGGTATCGAGCAAACCGGGCGCTGGGGATCCGCGGCCGCCAAGGCCGAAGGATCGTTCAACCTCGCCGGCGTCGCAGATCCGGCGGTGGATGCGGCGATCGAGGCGATGCTGAGAGCCCGTTCGAAGGAGGACTATGTCGCCGCCGTCCGCGTTCTCGACCGGCTGTTGATCTCAGGCAATTACATGGTGCCGACGCAGCACAACAACCGGCAATGGCTCGCTTATTGGAACTATCTGGAACATCCGCAAAAGACGCCCATATACGGTTATCAGTTGCCGACCTGGTGGCGCAAACCGAAGTGACCTCTTCAGAACAGGAGATCAAGATGAACGACGAGAACTCGATTACCGTCGATGTGGTCTCCGACGTGGTGTGCCCCTGGTGCTTTATCGGCCAGAAACGGCTCGACAAGGCGATTGCCGCCGTCGACATCGACGTTCACATACGCTGGCGGCCCTTCCAGCTCGACCCGACGATTCCGCCCGAAGGCAAGAACCGCCGCGACTACATGGTGGCGAAATTCGGCAGCGAGCAACGCATCCGCGAAATCCATGCCCGGATCGAGCCGTTGGGCGAGGCTGAAGGGATTTCCTTCGCCTTCGACGCCATCAAGGTCGCGCCCAATACGCTGGATGCGCACCGTCTCATTCGCTGGGCCGGGACGGCCGGCGAGGCGGTTCAGAACCGGCTGGTGCGCCGGCTGTTCCAGCTGAATTTCGAGGAAGGCGCCAATCTCGGCGATCATGCCGTGCTGATCGAAGCGGCCCGCGAGGCCGGCATGGATGCCTCCGTGGTCGAAACGCTTCTGCCGACCGACGCGGATGTCGAGGCGGTGCGCGCCGAAATCGCCACCGCTTCGCGCATGGGCATATCGGGCGTGCCGTGCTTTCTGCTTGAAGGCAAATATGCGGTGATGGGCGCCCAGGACGCCGATACGCTTGCCGATGCACTCCGCCAGGTCGCCGCGGCCAAGGCACGCGGCGAACTGGAAACGGCCAACTGAGCCGGACTATTGCACCGTCACCTTGGCCTTGCTGACGAAAAAGCCATGGCCATGCTTGCCGGTGCAGGTCAATCCCTTGGTGGATGACTGGCAGAAAAACGGCCCCTTGCTCCAGCTATTGCCGTAAGCCAGCTTGGTGACGTCGCCGCAGCAGCCTTGCTCGCCCGGATTCTTGATCAGCGTCGCCGGGCCTTTCGGGCCGAGGATGATGGTGACGTAGCTGGGCTCGACGCGCGAACAGCTCAGTTCCGGTCCGGCATCCTGCGGCTCGTAGGTGCTGGTGCCGCCCTTCGGCGTGTAGATGCAGCCAATATTGCCGGACGGCGTGTTGAACTCGATCTGTCCCTCGGCGTTTGCGGGAACGGTCTGGCTGCCGGCATATGTTTGCGGCAGCCAGGCGAACGTTGCGAGCATCGCCACAAACAATGTCCGTGCAAGCATGAAGAACTTCCCCCCGGTTCAAACCTGGATGCGTCCGGCAGGTTCGATCCGAAGCGCATCTTTGTCAAACGCAGTTTGCGCGCGCTCTAAAAAAGTACGGTCTGATCGATGTTGGTCTGCATCCTGACTGTAACGGCAAAGTCAGTGCTTGGCCGATTACGGGGTCCTGACAAGGCGGCTTCAACCACGAATCATACGGTCACGTTCTGGCCGCCGACGAGGTCGGACCTGACCGTAAAGGCGGACTGAAGATCGGTTCAGGCTGTGAAGATCGACCGCTGGGCGGCGCTTCTATGTTCACAAAGCTGTGTGAAGACCTTCCCTAGGGGAAGGTCTCTACTTGCTCCGGCGCAGGCAAGTAACTACTTGAAATGGCGTTGGTATTCCACCCCTCGAAACGTAACAGCCTAACGCCGCGATCATTCATTCTGTTGCTCCACTGCAACGGCCCGCGAGCTAAGCCACCTGCGGCCGGAGAAAAGCTAATGGAAAATGATCAATTGGTGTTACTGTCCGTAACAAAAGAAAAATCGTTTGGGCGGGATAGTGATTCGGGTCGATAGACCAACGCGACATTCAATATCGGAAAAATGGCTCCGCGGTGCCGCAAGGCAGTCGCCCCTGACGCCCGTATCGTCGATGCGCAGCTTCTGGGGGCTGATGCGGGCCTACTGGTTCTCGGACCGTTGGAAGGAAGCCTGGACGCTGACGCTGGTGATCGCGCTGGTCACCGCGCTGTCCAGCAAGGCCGACGTCTGGTTTACTGTGGCCTTGGCAGAGCTGCAGACTTCGATCGCTTTTTTCCACGATGCCGCGAATACCACGCCACTTAAGACAATACTGACCAACGCCGGTTTGCTCGTGCTGCTGGTCGTGCTCAAGGACGTGGGTATTGCTGGCATTCGCAACCTTGTTTCCAAGACATTGCATCGCAAATGGCGTGGCTGGGTGGACAGCCGCTTCAACGAGGCGCTGCTCGACACCAACCATACGCATTTCCATGCCCAGCATGGTTCTTCCGGCCACGCAGCTCCCGACAACATCGACCAGCGCGTGCAGGAATCCATCAAGGCCATGACCGGCGGGGCCATCGGGCTTGCTATGGGTGTGCTAAGCGTCTTCACATCGTTCTACTTTCTCGGCGGCGAATTGCTGAAAAACTCTGTCGAGGTGAAGGGGCTGGAGTTTCTCGGCAGCTACGGCAGCGCCGTCCTTGCTCTCCTGGCAATCGCTGTCTATGTGCCGTTCAACACCTGGATCGCGGTGAAACTCGGCCGAATGCTGGAGTGGCTAAACGTCAGAATGCAGCAGGCCGAAGGCAATTACCGCAGCGAGTTGATCACGTTCCTGCGCCGCAGTTTTCATGTCGCCGCATCGCAAGGCGAGAATGTGCAGAAGACTGTGCACAGCCAGCGTTATGTCGACATTGACCGTACCTGGGCCAGACTGAACATCGTCAATACCGGCTACGCCTCGTTCGAGCTGATCTATAATTTCATCGGCGCCCGCATTGTCGCTTACGGGCCTGGGCTAGTACCCTTCATCCACAACGGTCTCGACCTCAAGGGTTATTTAACGGCCTCCGAGCAGGTCAATAAGCTGATCAGCAACTGTTCGTGGTTCATCCATGTGATGCCGGAGATCGCCACCTTGCGCGCCAACAGCCAGCGCGTCGTCGAATTGGCGCAGGCGATCGAAAACGTCCAGCATCCGCAGGAATTCTACAGCCTGACCGGCCGGTCCGACTTCCGCTACGATCGTCAGAACCCGGTCTTCGGCCTGACCATCCAGAAGCTCGAACTGGCGCATCAGGGCGAGGACGCAACGCCCTTCCTGAGTGCCGCGAATTTGCGCTTCCGGCGTGGCGAATGGACGTTCCTCAAGGGCGAATCCGGTTGCGGCAAGACCTCGCTGATCAAGGCGATCAACGGCCTGTGGCCTTACGGGCGCGGTACGATTGTCTTCCCGGAAGGGGTCAGGAGTTTCTACGCCGCCCAGGAGGTGAAGCTGCAGCAGGTTTCACTGAAGCAACTGGTCTGCCTGCCCGGTTCCGAGCACGATTTCGCCGACGCGCAGGTCGCATCCGCCCTGCACAAGGCCGGCCTCGGCGATTTCATCGAGCATTTGGCCGATGAGAGACGTGAAGGAAAGATCTGGGATCAGGTTCTCTCGGGTGGGCAGAAACAGAAGCTGGTTGTCGCCCGCATCGTGCTGCAGCAGCCGGGATTGCTGTTCCTCGATGAAGCCACTGGCGCGCTCGACCCCGATGGACGGATCGCCTTCCACCAGGCGATCAAGGACAATTGCCCTGATGCAACTGTGATCTCGATCATGCATGAGGCGACGCCGCCGAGATCGCTCGCGGGCACCGAATTCTACCACAGCGTGGTTGCGATCGCCGACGGCGTCGCCACCAAGAAGCCGCTGGTTCCGAGCTTGCCAGTCGAGCTCACCACCATCCTCACGCAGCCGACGCGGCCGGCCGAGGACAAGTGGCTGCGCTTTCCCCGCCGGCTGAAGCAGAGATAGCCGCGACGCCACTGTCGTTGCCGGCCAGCCTGCCACCTAGCCCGATCACAGTCTCGCGATCCAATCGGTCTGCCGCCGTTTTAACCCGCTCTCGCGATTGACTCGGCAAGGCGCGCTCCTAAGTTGCGCCGGCTCGCAGAGATCCCTACCCGAACCCGCGAGCAGAAAGGTCACCGCGCCATGCCTGGCGACAGTCACAGTCGAACGCAACCGCCGTCCGCTTGACGTGACCTGACCGGCTCACGTCCTGCCGGACGGCAAGGAGTGAGACATGAACGAGTTTTCCCCCCCTGGCGGGCGGCGATGCCATCGCCATCGCCCGCGTGCTTGCAAACGAACACATCGCTGACATCGTCGAGGCCTTGAACCAGGAGCCCCGCGAGACGGCATCGGAGCTGCTTTGCGAAGTGCCGTTCGAGCGGCTGGTCGAGATCTTCGACCAGCCGAAGCTCAACGGCGCATCCGAACTGGTCGAGGCGCTGCCCCGCATCAAGGCAGGCAGACTGCTTGCCGCCATGTCGGTCGACCGCGCCGCCGACATACTGCGCGATCTGAACGAGCCGGCTCGTTCCGAACTGCTTGGTGGCCTAGCGCCACCGCTGCGCGCGACGCTGCTTGCCATTCTCGGCTATCCCGAGGGCAGCGCCGCCTCGCTCATGACGACCGAATATGTCAGCGTGCCGCCGGACTGGAGCGTGGCCCGCACGCTGGATTATATCCGCAAGGTGGAGCGGACGCGCGAAACCGTCTACGCGATCTACATCGTCGATCCACAAACGCATGTCCTGTTGCGCTCGACCAGCCTGCGTCGACTGATCGCTGGCGAGCCCGACGAGCTGATCATGGCAATAGCGCCGGATCGTGCGCCTATCACCGTTTCACCGCTGACCGATAGTGAAAAGGTTGCTCAATTGATCTCGAAATATGATCTGCTCGCGGTTCCGGTCGTGGACAACGGCAAGCTCCTCGGCATCGTCACCATCGACGACATCATCGACACGATGATCTCGGAAACGACCGAGGACGTGCATCGTTTCGGCGGCATGGAGGCTCTCGACGAGCCCTATATGAAGATGGGCTTTCTGGCGATGATCCAGAAACGCGCCGGCTGGCTGTGCGCGCTGTTTATCAGCGAGATGCTGACCGCCAACGCGATGCAGAGCTACGAGGGCGAGCTGGAAAAGGCGATCGTGCTGACCCTGTTCATTCCATTGATCATGAGCTCCGGCGGCAATTCCGGCTCGCAGGCGACCTCGCTCGTCATCCGGGCGCTGGCGCTGCGCGAAATCGGCCTCGGCGACTGGTGGCGGGTGGCATTGCGCGAGCTGCCCACCGGCCTGGTGCTTGGCTCGATCCTTGGCGTGGTCGGCGTCTGCCGCATCGCGCTCTGGCAGTATCTCGGCTTCTACGACTACGGCCCCCATTGGCCGCTGATCGCAATGACGATCGGCGCCACGCTGGTTGGCATCGTCACCTTCGGCTCGTTGTCTGGATCGATGTTGCCGTTCGCCCTGAAGCGGATCGGCTTCGATCCGGCCAGCGCATCGGCTCCGTTCGTCGCCACACTGGTCGACGTCACCGGGCTGGTGATTTATTTTTCTGTGGCGCTGGTGATCCTGCGCGGGACGTTGCTGTAAAAAGACTCACGCCCTTCCATCGCGGCAATCTCGTTGCCGCGATGAGTTATTGTCGCGTCAGACGCGCTCACCATCCCTCACCCGGTAAGTCGGCTTGTACATGGTGACGAGTTCTTCCGCCGCGGTCGGATGCACCGCCATGGTACGATCGAAATCATCCTTGGTCAGCCCCGCCTTCAGCGGTATGCCGAGGAGCTGTGCCATTTCGCCGGCATCCGGCCCGAGGATGTGGGCGCCGAGGACTCTTTTCGAGGCGCCGTCGACGACCAGCTTCATCAGCATCTTTTCGTCGCGGCCGGAAAGCGTGTGCCGCATCGGCCGGAAGGTGGCGCGGTAGATTTCAAGATCCGAGAAGCGTTTTGCCGCCTCATCCTCCGACAGGCCGACCGTGCCGATCTCGGGCTGCGAAAAGACTGCGGTCGCGATCGTGTCATGGTCGGGCGCCGTCGGCTTGTCCTTGAAGGCGGTCTCGACGAAGCACATCGCCTCGTGGATTGCCACCGGCGTCAATTGCACGCGGTGGGTGACGTCACCGATCGCCCAGATGTTGTCGATGTTGGTGCGGGAGTATTCGTCGACGTGGATTGCCCCGGTCTTGGTCATCTCGATGCCGACGCCCTCCAGGCCCATGTTCTCGGTATTGGGAATGCGGCCGATGGCGAGCATGACCTGGTCGACCGTCAGCACCGTGCCGCCGGTGACAAGCGCGTCGAGTCGGCCGTCAGGCCGCTTCCTGACCCACTCGGACACGGCGTGGCAGAGGATTTTTATCCCCTTCTTTTCCATCGTTTCGTGCAGCATACGTCTGAGGTCCATGTCGAAACGGCTGAGGATCTCCTTGCCGCGGTAGACCAGCGTCGTGTCGACGCCAAGGCCGTGAAAGATATTGGCGAATTCGACGGCGATATAGCCGCCGCCCTCGATCATGATTGCCTTCGGCAACTCCTTTAGATCGAAGGCCTCGTTGGAAAAGATGCAGTGCTCATGGCCGGGCAATGCCGGATGCGGCGCCGGGCGCCCGCCGGTAGCGATCAGGATCTGGTCGGCGCTAACGCTGCGATCCTCACCGAGAAGATGCACCACATGCGGATCGACCAGGGTGGCGCGCGAGTGAAAGACCTCGCCGCCGGCGCCCTGCACGTTCTTCTTGTAGATGGCCTCCAGCCGGCTGATCTCGCGATCCTTGTTGGCGACCAGCGTCTTCCAGTCGAAACGCGCCTCAGGCACCGTCCAGCCATACCCGGCGGCGTCGGCGAAATGCTCGGGGAATTGCGAAGCGTAGACATAGAGTTTCTTCGGCACGCAGCCGCGGATGACGCAGGTGCCGCCGTAGCGGAATTCCTCGGCGATACCGACCCGCTTGCCGAGTGCGGCCGCGACGCGCGCCGCCCTCACCCCACCGGAGCCGCCGCCGATGACGAAAAGATCGTAGTCGTAACCGGCCATGGCTGAACTCCTTGCCCCTCAAACTCCGAGACAGGTAGGCTGCCGACTATCAAAAGAAAAGCCCGGACTTGCCGGGCTTTCTGGTCCAGTGGCGGTCAGGCCGCTCGGAAGTCCGCAATCAATTCGGTGTGGCGTCCGCGGGAGCTGCGCCATCGGCCGGAGCGGTACCGTCGGCAGGTGCAGCCGGCGCCTTGGCATTCGCCGCAGCACCCAGGGTCTCGCCGACCTGCTGGGCGAGATCGCGAGCCAGGCCGTTCTGCCAGATCTCGGCAGCCTTCACCAGTTCGCGCGTCACGATCGGGCCGTTGTCGAGCAGCTTCTTGCCGGAATCGGAATTGTAGAAGGCGGCAATTTCATTGAGTTCCTTTTCCGAGAACACCTTTGCATAGGCTAGCGCCGCTTCCTTTTCCAGGTCGGCGCGGCGCGATGCCAAGGCCATCGCCTTCTCGTTGATCGTCTTGGCGATCAGTTCCTGCATGTCCGGGTTCTTCTGGATCAGCTGCTGCTCCAGTGCCGCGGCCGCTTGCGGCAGGATGCTGTCGAACGTATCCGTCGCATGGATCGCCGCGACGGCGGCGCGCGCCGCCTTCAAATGCGCATCGGTGACGTCCTGCGAAAACGCAGGCGACGAAAACGCGAAAACGGCCGAGGCCGCCAGAATGGCAAAAAAGCGGCCAACCCGGTTATGCAACATCATGATCGGTAAAACTCCCTGATTTTCGGGCGGCATGGACGGTTTGGATGCCGTCGCCGCCGGCTATGATGGCCGTTGATGCCAGCCCGATGAAAAGACCATGCTCGACCACGCCCGGAATGGCGTGGAGAGCATTCGAAAGCGCTCTTGTATCCGGAATGCGGCCAAAAGATGCATCGAGGATAAAATGGCCGCCGTCTGTAACAAATGGCTGGCTCCCCGTCATCCTCAATGTAACGGGGCCGGAAAGGCCAAGGTTTGCAGCCGCCGCGCCGACCGCAATTTCGGTGGCGCGCAGGCCAAACCGGTTGACTTCGATGGGCAGCGGAAAACGGCCGATCATCTCGACCATCTTGGAGCTGTCGGCGATGACGATCATGCGGGCGGAGGCCGCCGCGACGATCTTTTCGCGCAGTAGCGCGCCGCCGCCGCCCTTGACCAACGTCAGCGCCGGATCGATCTCGTCGGCGCCGTCGATGGTGAGGTCGAGCTCGGGCGTTTCCTCGAAGGTCGACAGAGGCACACCAAGCTCGTTGCAAAGGACGGCGGTGCGCTCCGAGGTCGGCACGCCGATGACCGTCAGGCCAGTGGCGACCTTGTCGGCGAGCAGCCGCACGAACTCGTCCGCTGTCGTGCCGGTGCCGATACCGAGCCGCATGCCATCCGTGACATGGGCAAGCGCTGCCCGCGCGGCCTCAACCTTCAATTGCCTCGCATCCATGCCGGGTCCCAAGATTTGTTTTGGCGCTCGTAGCATTTTTGCCGGGCTGGTCAAAGGACCTTGCCCGCGGTGGATAAGCCGGCTTGCCTGAACGGGCCGCAGCGGCTATCGCCTGCCGGCAATCAAATCGTCACAGGACAGGCCATGACCCGACCGATCATCGTGTTCGACCTCGACGGGACGCTGATCGACACGGCGCCGGACCTGCTCGACAGTCTCAACCACAGCCTTGCCGCCAGCCAGCTCGCGGCCGTCGACGAAGCCGGCTTCAAGCGCTTCGTCGGCCATGGCGGCCGGGTGATGATCGAGCGCGCTCACGCAGCGCAGCATAGGTCGCTGGCAGTGGAGGAGCACGACCGCCTGCTCAAGCTGTTTCTGGACCATTACACCGTTAACATCCCCGGCAAATCGCGCCCCTACCCCGGCGTCCCCGAGGCGATCGCACGGTTCGAGGCAGCCGGTTACCTGCTGGCCATCTGCACCAATAAATACGAGGCCAATTCGGTGGCATTGATCGAGGCGCTCGGCCTGACCAGGCATTTCGCGGCGATCTGCGGTCAGGACAGTTTTCCGTTCCGCAAGCCCGACCCGCGCCATCTCACGCAGACCATCGCGCGCGCCGGCGGCGACCCGCACCGTGCACTGATGGTCGGTGATTCGCAGACCGACATCGACACGGCAAAGGCCGCCGGGATTCCGGTGGTGGCAGTCGATTTCGGGTACACCGACCGCCATGTGCGAGAGTTCGAACCGTCGGCGGTAATCTCGCATTTCGATTCTCTGACGCTCGACCTGGTACAAGGACTGATGGCCTCGGCAGAAGGCTGAAGCCGGGCATCAGGCGGACCGCAGATGCCGACCGACAAGTGGTTGACTTCGCAGGCCGGCCTCCCTTATATCGCGGCGCGCTTGGCCTTCGGGCAACGAGCGGGCGATTAGCTCAGCGGGAGAGCACACCCTTCACACGGGTGGGGTCGCAGGTTCAATCCCTGCATCGCCCACCATCTGCTTTCCTGAATCAATTCAAGCCAAGCCAGAGCGGCTAGCAGCTGCAGGTAGCCCCCTCGCCGCCAAAATTCTTTTGGGCAAAATTCAAAGCGCTGCTGTAGCTCGTATAGCTCTGGAACTGGCAAACGTTGGAGCCGGCCCGCACCTTCATCTGCTCGATATCCCAGAACGAAACCTCGATACGGTCGTCGGCGCAATAGACTGTATAGCGCTCAGGTTCAAGCGCTGCGGCTTTCTGCACAGGCATCGAAATGGCCAGGATGGAAAGTGTGAAAAGTACAAATATGATGGCATGACGCGTTTGCATGTAGACCCCCGAATGACCACCGGCACTATTATGGCCGCGATGTTGAGACGACGCATCATGATTTTAAGCAGTCGCCGTGTTCTTTCGGCGGCCATAAATCAGGTACGGACGTCTCCCTGTAGCGCAACGCTCCGCGATCCCGGAACAAACCTGCATGGAAACGAGTTTCTACTGATCGAGATGTGAGGGAAAGCCATGTCCAGACTTGTTTTGGCGGCCGCCGTGCTGCTTGTCGGCGGATCGGCCTTTGCCGCGGACGAAAATCCGGTGCCGCCGCAGAATGCCAAGAAGCTGTCGGAAATCATTGCTAAAGTCGAGCAGCGCGACGACTTCCGCTACATCAAGGAAATCGATTGGGACAGCGGCGCCTACACCGTCATTTATTACACGAACGACAAGGCCAAAGTCGAAATCACCTATGATCCGGTGACAACCGCGCCGAAATGAAGCTGTCCGCCAACGGTCCAGATTCTAAAAAGTGACGCGCCTCGAAGGCCCCCGGCCTTCGGCACACCCTTGCGTAGATATGACTTTGATGGCTGACTGGGTGCTATCATTGCGCGCGGGGGTGGGCATGGCGACGGCGAAGCACGTATTGAAGCGCGTTCTGATGATGCTCGCCGGTTATTTCGTTGCGGTATTGGTGGGCTTGATCGCGGTGGCGGCGATCTATGGCGGGCTGAGCTCGCTGCCAAATGCACCGAACTATTTCGACGTCATGGGTGTCACACCCGTCGCGGTGCTTCTGGTGCCGCCGCTTGGTATGTTCATCTATTTTCTGACGATCGTGCTGACCGCCCTGCAGACACTGATCTTCGCACTGATTGCCGAGTTTTTCTCGCTGCGCAGTTTTTGGCTGCATATGATCTTCGGCGCCGCGGCCGCGGTTGGCGGCTTCGCCTTGATCTGGCCCAGTGTACCAGACGACACGAACCCGGAGCGTTGGGCCGATATCGGTATCATTGCCGCGGCAGGCATTGTTGCCGGCCTGGTCTATTGGCTGATCGCCGGGCGCGACGCCGGCTTCCGGCGTCCGCTGTTTCAGCGCTAGAACCGTATCTCAGCTAGCCGGCGAACGCACCGCTTCGGTGCTGTCGAGCGCCTGCTGCAGCCGTGTGTCGCGGCCGTAGACGTCGTTGAAATATTCGACGGTGCCGGACAGGTCCGGCCATGCGGTGAAATAGGCGACATAGACCGGGATCTTGCGTGTCACGTCTTCGGTCGAATGTCCGTGTTTCAGTCTGTCCTCGATGTAGTCGACCGAGGTGCCGAGAACGGCAGCCGCCATGCCGCGCGGATCCTGCAAGCGAACGCAGCCATGGCTGAGCGCGCGCATGTCGCGCTGGAAAAACGACTTCTGCGGCGTATCGTGCATGTAGATGGCATGCTTGTTGGGGAACAGTATCTTCAGCTCGCCCAGCGCATTGGCCTCGCTCGGCAGCTGGCGCACGCCGTAAGGTATCTTTGCGCCGTAGGCGCCCCAATTGACCGAGGAGGAGGGAATGCGCTTGCCGCGGGCATTGACCACCTCATAGCCGGCGCGGTCGAGATAGCCCGGATCCCGGCGCAGCCGCGGCAACATCTCGTTGACCAGGATCGACTGCGGCACGCCCCAATAGGGATGGAAGTCGACCTGCTCGATCTGGTCATAGAAGAAAGCAGTCTGGTTGGTGGGCCTGCCAACGACGGCGCGGGTCTTCAGCTTCTCCTCGCCGTCGTCGATGTAGCTCGCGGTGAAAGCCGGCTGGTTGATGAAGACGCGCGGACTGCCGAGATCAGAAGGCAACCAGCGCAACTCTTCGAGCGCAACCCGAACCTTCTGAATTTTGTCGGCCTTGGACGTTCCGGCCAACGATGCAACGGTACGCGGGCCGATGACGCCGTCGCCTTTCATGCCTGCCCGTTTCTGCACCGCCTTGATCACCGGCACCAGCTCCGGATCGTAAACCTGGCTGGTGGCGAGCCTCGCCAGGACCTCGCCATAGGCGCCGCCCATCTCGTCATCGAGATTGCGCGCGATCTTTGTCAAAAGCCTCGGCAGCTCGGGGCTGGTCTGCCCCGGCTTCAACAGTAGATTGGGATCGATGGTGATTTCGTCTTCGGCGCTGGCCTGGAGCGCTTCCAGTTCGACGCGCAGCGCCTGATACTCGGCGTTCTGTGGATGCCGCGATTCGAGGTAGGTGCGCACTTGCTGGGTATGGGCCAGCGTCTTCAGCACCCCTTCCATGTCGAGCGGCTTCGGCGGAAAATCGTAGTAGCCGGTCATGCGGTTGGGATCGACGCGGCCGCTTTGTGCGTCACGGGCGTAGCGCAGGACGCGGGCCGACAGCGCCATCTCGAAGCGGACCAGCTCTTTCAGGCGTTCATCGGCATTGCCCGCCGATGCGCCTGCTGCCGGAACTTCGACGGTGTAGTCGGCGGGCGTCAGGCCGTAGCTCGCGGCCTCGCCCAGCACCCGCACGGCATCCTCGGCACGGCTGCTGGGACTGGTTCCCGTCACCCAGATGAAATCCGGATTGGCCGAGTAATAGGCGATCAGCGCCTTGGCGATGTCCTTCTCGGCGTAGAGGTCATATCCGTCGAGCCCGGCAATGGCTTCGCGGAATGCAGCCCCGGTGGCCGCCGGCTCGAATGCAGCATCCTGAGGCGTTGCCGGTTCAGGCGCTGCCGACAGTGCCGAAAAATCGACGCGCACCAGCGGATCGCTTTTGTAGGTGTAATAGGACGGGCTGCTGATTTGCGCACCACCGCCGGAAGCGGCCGGCGCCTTGGGCTTCGGCTTGTATTTTGACGGTGGCGGCGGAAAGTTACCTTTCGGCGGCGCGTGTTTGACGCCGCCGCCGAAAAGCATATCGAAGAACCCTTGCGCTTCAGCCTTCGGCGCCCCGAGGGCCAGCATTGCCGCGGCCACCGCAAAAGGCAGCACGGTTGCTTTGTTTCCAAGGAGTTTCATGGATCACCCGCTCCGGTTGAACCGGATCCCGTTCCGCACCGCTGTCACGGTCTCGCCCACCGCATGGCGGATGTAAGGCGTGACTACACTGATTCATACTGATTTCGTTAAGCTTCCATAAATTTCGGAACGTCTGTTGCAGAACGGTTTCACAAGATCGTGACGGGTCGAGCCGATCCGCCATCGCCCCCGATCAATGGTAGCGCCCGTGAGCCAAGCCTCAAGCGTTGGCGCCGCCGTCGATGGTCAATGCCGCGCCTGTCACGAAGCGCCCTTCGGGACCGGCAAGCCAGGCGACCATGCCGGCGATCTCGTCGGCCGTGCCGAAGCGAGGCATCGCCATCTTCTGGCGCTGATGCTCGGCGTGCGGGCCGGCTGCCGGATTCATGTCGGTATCGGTCGACCCCGGATGGACGACATTGGCGGTGATGCCGCGCGGACCGAGATCGCGTGCAAAGGCCTTGGTCAGGCCAACCAAGGCGGCCTTGCTGGCCGAATAGGCGCTCAGGCCGGCGTCGGTGGCACGCTCCGCCAGATTGCTGCCGATCGAGATGATCCGGCCACCCTCGCCCATATGCGCTGCTGCCGCCTTGGCGGCGACGAACGGGGCTCTGAGGTTTACCTCCATTGTCTCGTCGAAGTCGGCAAGCGACAGGGCATCGATCGGCGCAGCGCGCCAGATGCCGGCGCTGTTGACGAGGATGTCGAGCCGCCCGAAGGCTTTTGCTGCCTCATCGACTGCCGCCTCGATCGCCGCAGCATCGCGATTGTCGGCCTTGATGGCAAAGGCCCGGCCGCCGGCCGCCTCGATTTCCCTGACCACCGCACGCGCCCCTTCCTCGCCATTCACATAGGTGATCGCCACGCCTGCGCCGTCGGCCGCGAGCCTTCTTGCGATCGCCGCACCAATGCCGCGGCTGCCGCCGGTGACGAGGGCGGCCTTGCCGTTCAAGCTTCTGTATGACATCTGCTTCTCCATTTTGTAGTGATTGATACATAAATATTTGCCAGCCTTGCTGAACCACGTCAACTGAATTATGTATCGACCAATACAGAAAGGATGCCATGCCGGAACGAGGCCGCCCCCGCACCTTCGATCGAGCCGCCGCCTTGCGGCGCGCAATGGAAGTGTTTTGGGCCAAGGGTTATGAGGGCGCGTCGATAAGCGACCTGACCGCTGCAATGGGCATCAACTCACCCAGCCTCTATGCCGCCTTCGGCAGCAAGGAAGCGCTGTTTCTCGAGGCAACCGAGCTTTACACGCGGGTCGAGGGAACCGAGATCTGGTCCGCGCTGGAAAAGGCGCCGACCGCGCGCCAGGCCGTCGAGCGGTTCCTGCGGCAGACAGCCAAGGCGTATTCGCAGACCGGTCGCCCGCAAGGCTGCCTGATCGCGCTCGGCGCATTGCACCAGGACTCAAGCCGCGGCGCCATCTGCGATGATCTGCGCCGTCGCCGCGCCGAAAACCGCGAAGCCTTGCTGAGACGGCTCGAGCGTGGCGTGGCCGAGGGGGAGTTGCCGGCCGATTTCGACTGCGGCACGGCCGCGACCTTCTATGCGACCGTGCAGCACGGCATGTCGATCCAGGCGCGCGACGGCGCGTCGCGCTCGGCTCTTCTGGAGACGGTGGCCGGGGCAATGGCGGCTTGGATTGCGATGGCCGGCACCGGGGCGGCGTGACGATCGAACCCGGCAGACAAGAACAGACATTCAGATCACTGCAGAGACGGCTCCAGCCTGCCCGCAACGAAGCCAACGGCACGCTCCACCACACCCTTGTCGGCAAGAATGCGGCGGTGGCCGAGCCCGTCGGCCCAGTACAGCCGCACATGGTTTCCGGCGCGCGCATAGAGCCTTGCATGATCGGCGGACACTTCGCGGTCGTCCGGCGCGTGGATCACCAGCGTCGGCAGCGGCGTGCTTGCCAGTTGGCGGTCGCCGGTGAACTCGTGCAACGGCCGGCCGGCGATGCGCTCGACTCGGTCGGCCATGGCGACCTGCGAGCGCGAGCCGACATTCAGCATGCGGCTGAAATCAGCAAAGATCGCTGGCAGGGAGCTCGGCGCGGCGATAAGCACCAGTCGCCCGGCCGCCAATCGCGGGATGTTCCTGATCGAACCAGCGACGGCATTGGCGGCAACGGCACCACCAAAGGAATGGCCGACGATGGCGGCAAACGGCCCGAACCATTCGCCGGCAACCCGTGCCGCATCGACCGCACTGACCAGGGTAAGCCGGCGGCCCTGCGACTGGCCGTGGCCCGGCAGGTCGAGCGAGACCACCTTGTAGCCGGCATCGCGATAGGCTTCGATCAATGTGCGCATGTATTCGGTGCGCGAACGCCAACCATGGATGACGAGCACGGTGCCGGCAGTTGCCCTGCCCGGCTCGGGCCGGAATTCATGCACCATGACGCAGCCGGTTCTGGTCTTTAGCCGGTGATGGCGCGCTTGGGTCATGAAATCGGCGGCGCGATCGATTGCGCGGCGCTCACCTTGGCTCAAGCTCTTTTCGTGCGGCGTGCGGCAGAACAGCTCGAATGCGGCGCGCCCGGTGAGTCGCGGCGCCACATGCTCGGCCACGCCGAACGTGCCCCGGATGACCTTCAGTCCAAATGATGCCATAGTGGCGATCCATTCATTGGTTCAAGCATGAACATAATAGTTCAAACATGAACATTAAGCAAGACCTGCCCTGGGACAACCCGCGTTTTCGCAACTGGGTCGCGGTGGCGCGTGCCTGCCACGTGGTGGAACGCACCCTGGCGGTGAAGCTGGCGCCACTCGACCTGAAGCCGGCGCAGCTCGACGTGCTGATGAACCTCTACCGCCATCCCGGCATGTCGCAGCACGACCTCGCTCGCCGCCTGCTGGTCGGCCGCTCCAACATCACCATGCTTTTGCCGCAGTTGGAGACCCGCGGCCTGCTGCGCCGCGAGGGCGACGAGAAGGACAAGCGCGTGCTGCGGCTGACGTTGACCGAGGCCGGCGAGGCACTGCTGATGCAGGCGCTGAAGGTCCACATGACACTGATCGAAAAGGCGATGAGCCAGTCGACGCCGGAACAATGCGACATGATCGGCGAACAGATGCGCAAGGTTGCCGAGGTGTTGAAGACCGCCTGACGGCTTCACCACCAAATTCCCTCACCACCAAATTTCTTCACCACATCGATTTTTTCGCGCGCTCCGGCCATTCCCTGTCGTAGACCTCGCCGTCGATGTTCTTGCGGCTAGTGATCTCCAGGATCTGTCCGGGGGTCGGCAGCGATCTCGGGTCGACATGCCTTGCCGGATTCCACAGTTCCGACCGGTGGATGGCGCGGGCGCACTGGAAATAGACCGCATCGACCTCGACGATTGTCACCGAGCGCGCCGGCTTGCCCTCGACTGCGAACGAGACGCAGAGCCCGGGATCGGTGGTGATGCGGGCGCGGCCATTGACGCGCAGCGTCGTGCCGGAACCCGGCACCAGGAACAGAAGCGCGACGCGCGGATCGCGAAGGATGTTCCTCAGCGAATCGGCACGGTTGTTGCCGCGCCGGTCGGGCATCATCAGCGTTTTCGGATCGTGGATGCGGACGAAGCCGGCGAGGTCGCCGCGCGGCGAGCAGTCCAGCCCTTCCGGCCCGCAGGTTGCGAGTGCAGCAAACGGCGAAGATTCGATGAAAGCAGCGTATTCAGGAATCAGCTGGTCGAGTTCCTTGACCACCGACGCCTCGCCGGGCAGGCCATAGAGAGCTTCGAGCTGTTCGACGCTGGTGATCATGGACATGTTTTCGTCTCCAAACCTTTGCCGGCGCTACTCTAGACGCATGACGTTTTCACGACACGATGCCCGTTTGTCGTTCATCAGGAAACGGGTGTCGAGGGACCGCGAACAAGCGCAAACCGCTTTCGTGCTGACAGATACGGAGGTCAAAAATGGATAAACAGCTCGGCCGGCGACGCACCGCCATGGAACTTATTGAAAACATGTTCAATGTTGAAATGCGTTTCCTGCAATCAGGGTCGAAGAGCCTCGATATGCTTGCCAGCGCATTTCATGCCGAGATTGTCGTGCATGAGCCGCGTTCCCTGCCCTATGCCGGTGACTGGAACGGCCTCGACGGTGTTGGCGCCCTTTTCCGCAAGATGCGGGAAATCTGGAGCGACGTGGCGGTGGAGGACCTTCAGGTCGCCCAAAACGATGATACGGTGTTCATGAGCTGCTCGCTTTCGCTGACATCGCGGGCCAATGGTGCAACTATCAAACAGCCGTTTGCCGAAGTCTTGCGCTTCAAGGATGATCGGCTGATCGAAGGCACGCCGTTTTATCACGACACCAGCGAGATACTGGCGATCCTGCGTTGACCGGAGCGTCCCGCGGGATCCATTCAACGGTCGCGGCTTAGCCCCTTCTCTTCCAGCTCGGCGAGATAGGCGGCCCAGCGCGCATCCTTCTCATGACCCAGCGTATGCAGGTAATTCCAGGTGAAGATGCCGGTGTCGTGGAAATCGTCGAAGGTGATGCGCACGGCATAGTTGCCGACCGGCTCGATCTTAAGGATCGCTACATTGCGCTTGCCGGGAACGGTGACGCGCTGTTCGGGCGAATGGCCCTGCACCTCGGCCGACGGCGAGGCGACGCGCAGCAACTCGGCCGGCAATTCGAACGGCTGATGGCCCGGAAAGGTCACGGAAAGCAGCTTGCGATCCTTCGAGACCCTGAGTTCCTTCGGCGCTGTCATGTGGTGGATCCTGCGGAGAACCACCCTTCCCTACGCCGCTTCGTGTCGAGGGAAAAGGCCGTTTCAGAACTTCCGACATAATCTGTCGGCGCCGGAATGTTACCGAAGATTGCGAGCTTCTATCTTGAATGGCAAGTTGGCTCGTATCACATAGCCATATATAACGAAGCCGTTCACGGCCACGGGAAGCGCATAAGCATGGATATGATCGATCCTTTCGGTCGCACGATCACCTACCTGCGCGTGTCGGTCACCGACCGCTGCGATTTCCGCTGCACCTATTGCATGGCCGAGGACATGACGTTCCTGCCGAAGAAGGACCTGCTGTCGCTGGAAGAGCTCGACCGGCTCTGCACGGTCTTCATCGAAAAGGGTGTGCGCAAGCTCCGCCTCACCGGCGGTGAGCCGCTTGTGCGCAAGAACATCATGCACCTGGTACGCCAGCTTTCGCGGCATCTCGAGAGTGGTGCGCTGGAAGAGCTGACACTGACCACCAACGGATCGCAGCTTTCCCGCTTTGCCGCCGAGCTCGCCGACTGCGGCGTCAAGCGCATTAACGTCTCGCTGGATACGCTGGATGCCGACAAATTCCGCCAGATCACCCGCTGGGGCAATCTGGACAAGGTTATGGAAGGCATCAACGCCGCGCAGGCGGCGGGGCTGAAGGTAAAGCTCAACGCCGTGGCCTTGAAGGACTTCAATGATGCCGAATTGCCGGACATGCTGCGTTGGGCGCATGGTCGCGGTATGGATCTGACGGTCATCGAAACCATGCCGATGGGCGAGATCGACGCCGACCGCACCGACCAGTATTTGCCGCTGTCGCTGCTGCGCGCGGCACTCGAGCGCCAGTTCACCCTAAGCGACATCCCTTACAAGACCGGCGGCCCGGCCCGCTATGTCCATGTCGCCGAGACCGGCGGGCGGCTGGGCTTCATCACGCCGATGACGCATAATTTCTGCGAAAGCTGCAACCGGGTCCGGCTGACCTGCACCGGCACTCTTTACATGTGCCTCGGCCAGGAAGATGCCGCAGACCTGCGCGCGCCGCTGCGTGCGTCGGAAGGCAATGAGCTGGTCGCCGATGCCATCGACGAAGCAATCGGCCGAAAGCCCAAAGGCCATGACTTCATCATCGATCGCCGCACCAACCGTCCCTCGGTGTCGCGGCATATGAGCGTCACCGGCGGCTGATTTTTCGCCGATTTCGTGCAAGAATAATCGCCTTGGTATCGGCGCGAGGCAAGGCGTGCAGCGGTTTTTTGCGGTCCTGACGGTTTTCGGTGTGATGGCGGGGACCATGGCAGTCGCCGCGCCATTTACCTATACGAACGAGCGCTTCGGTACCGCCTGCACCTTTCCGGATGAAATCTTCACTCTTCGCCAGCCCGAGCCGGACAATGGCGATGGACAACAATGGCTCACTGCCGATGGCGCCAGCCTGATCTGTTCAGGTATCCTCAATATCGATGATGACACCCCGACAGCCTTCGTCTCCGCTGAGAGAGCCAGCAAGGAACCTGGCTACAAGCTCGCCTACAGCAAGACCGGCAAGGACTGGGCGGTGCTGTCGGGCATCAAAGGCGGGAACATCTTCTACGAACGCCGCCTGTTCGGAAAAGACGGTGTCATCCGCACGGTCTGGATCGACTACCCGCCAGCCCTGAAATCGAAATACGACCCGCTCGTCGGAGCCATCGCCGGCAGCCTCAGGGGACCGTGAGCATCAGGCGACGTCAGAACTTATTCGCAGCCTATTGTTTTTGCTAGCGAGTCACGGTTGTTGACGCGTGTAGTCGTATCGTACGGCAAGCCATTTCTTGCCGCTGCCATTGGCCTGGAGGAAATGCTGCTCGGCCACTTCGTGATTGTCGCCGTCCCTGGAAATGATGAAATCGGAGGCCGTGAACCGCCCTTCGACCTCGGGGCCGAACCCGACAAAACCAAGCGGCTCGAACAGCAGTGAAATCTTGCCGTCCTCCCCGCCACCAAAACTCCAGGCGGGCATGATCCCTGCCGGGAAACGGGTGTCCATGGAGACATACTTCCAGCGGCCCTCCACCCGGTCATAGCTCAAATAGGCTATCCGCTGGAAGTCTGGGACTTTCGACCCGGGCGCCGGGCGCATCACCTCCTGCATGAAGGGGCCGATCATCGTGCGCTCGGCCACCAGCCCGGTCATCACGATCGGCTGGACGCCGGGCGTTGGCCAGATCGTGTTGACGACGGTCCATTTCCCGACGCGGCGAGCGAGCTCATCCGCTTCGTGACCCGGCGTGGACATCCGTTCGACTGCCGACGCCGAAGCGTCGTTCTCGGCGAACGCAGGCGCTATCGCCATGAGGATAACCGCCAGTGCAGAAGAGAACCGGAAAGCCGACGAAACGTGCCGCCTGCTGCCTGTGCCAAGCCTGTCCGCATTGCCTCGTGCATTCATCATGGACCACCTCCCCAGACAAGATCAGAAGCCTACAATGACCAATTTGATGAATCTTGCCGAGCAAATTTGATCTCGTCGAAAAATTTTCGTCGAGCCGCAGTGTGATCGATTTGCCCTGCGAACCCATCCTTTAGAACGGCACCTTTTCGGGATCACACCCAGAAAAGGTCTTGTCCGCAAACGGTCACCGGATTTACCGCAAGCCCATTCGGGCCTAGCCTCTGCTCTGGAGCGGTTCTTCGCCCAGTGGGGGAATACGATATGCGCAAACTCATTCTTTCTCTTGCATTGCTCAACCTCGCGGCCCTGCCCGCGGCGGCCCAGTCGATCGGCGGCACCTATGCCGTGGCCGGCACCAACTTCGATGGGTCGTCCTATGGTGGCGACGCGACGATCACGCTGACCAGCGAGACGACCTGCACGATCCATTGGGAGACAGGCGGCTCGTCCTCGGACGGTATCTGCATGCGGAACGACGATGCCTTCTCCGCCGGCTATGTCATGGGCAAGGCGGTTGGCCTTGTCGTCTACAAAATGCAGGAAGACGGCTCGCTGCATGGCCTGTGGACGATTGCCGGCAAGGAAGGCAACGGCACCGAGGTACTGACGCCCAAATAAGTCCTGCCGCTCTTGCGCGGCAGATGTCACGGGCCACAGAAAGGCTGTGGCCCAGCCCTTTGACGTTGCTGTTTTGCGGGTGCCTGCTAGACGCTTGCTGCAGGACTCACCCGGTAATCGCCTTGCCTCTTTCGCTAAATCTGCGCGGCGCGTTGTTCATGATGGTGGCCATGGCTGGCTTCACCCTCAACGACGCTATCACCAAATTCTCGTCGGAATCGATGAACATGGCGCAGGTCATGCTGATCCGCGGCGCCTTCGCTTCGCTTTTCGTTGGCCTGCTTGCGTGGCAACGCGGCGCGCTTGCCCGGCCAGGTTCGATGCTGCAGCCGACAGTTGCGCTGCGCGTCGCCAGCGAGGCCGGCGCCACCGTGTCGTTCCTGGTTGCTCTGGCAGATCTTCCGATCGCCAATGTCTCCGCCGTGCTGCAGGCGCTGCCGCTGGCGGTGACGATGGGCGCCGCGCTTGTGTTCAACGAGGGCGTCGGCTGGCGGCGCTGGCTGGCTATTGCCGTCGGTTTTGCCGGCGTGCTGATCATCGTGCGGCCGGGCTTCGAAGGGTTCAGCGTCTTTTCTCTGCTGGCGCTGGCCAGCGTCGCATGCTGTGCGGTGCGCGATCTCGCCACCAAGCGGATACCGCAGGCAATTCCGACATTGCTGGTGTCGACCGCTACCGCGCTTGCCATGACAGTTCTGGGCGCGGCACTGCTTTCGCCGATGGGCGGCTGGACGCCGATGACAGGAAAAAGCACGGCGTTCCTGGCGCTGGCGGCGGTGCTTGTGCTCATCGGCTACCAGTTCATCATCACGGCCATGCGGGTGGGCGATATCTCCTTCATCGCGCCGTTCCGCTACACCGCCCTGCTCTGGTCGATCCTGCTTGGCTTCACAGTCTTCGGCGATGTCCCCGATCTGCCGATGATCCTCGGTGCCACGATCATCATCGCGTCAGGCCTCTATGCACTCTACCGCGAACGGATCGTCGGCCGGCAAAAGACGGCTGCCGAAAGCGCTGGACCGGACATGGCGCCGGACGGCATATAGGCGTGACCGTCGACGACCGTCTGATTTGAAAACTGGATTTTGGTCATTGGGTCTAGGCAGCAAACGATGGGCCGACATATCGCAGGGATCATTCTGGCCGGCGGCCGGTCGAGCCGGATGGGCGGCGGCGACAAGACCCTGCTTGCGCTTGGCGACGGTACTCTGCTCGACCGTGTCGTTTCGCGCCTTGGCCCACAGGTCGGACCGCTTGCGCTTAGCGCCAATGGCGATCCAGCACGGTTTGCCGCGACGGGGCTTCCGGTGCTTGCCGATACCGTCAAAGGTTATGCCGGGCCGCTTGCCGGGATCCTGACCGGTCTCGAATGGGCTTCCGACACGACTTGCCAGGCGCTGGTCACGGCTGCCGGCGATACGCCTTTCCTGCCCAGGGACATGGTCGAGCGGCTGCTCGCAGCAGCCTATGCACGCCCGGGCTCTATCGCGGTCGCCTGTTCCGGCGGCAAACGACATCCGACCTTTGCACTCTGGCCGCTAGGGTTAGATCAGGCCTTGCGACAATTTCTCGTCGAGGAAGACAACCGGCGCGTTGCGGCGTTCATCGACCGGCACGGTTTTGTCGAGGTGGAATTTCCCATCCTGAAATCCGGCGGGGCCGAGATCGATCCGTTCTTCAACATCAACACTCCCGACGACCTTGCCCAGGCCGCGCATCTGTTGCAGAGCATCGGGCCATGAAAAGACGTATCTTCGGCATCACCGGCTGGAAGAACTCCGGCAAGACGACATTGACCGAAAAGCTGGTGGCCGAACTCGTCCGGCGCGGCTGGAAAGTGTCGACGGTAAAACACGCCCATCATGATTTCGACATCGACAAACCCGGAGCGGACAGCTTTCGCCACCGGCAGGCGGGAGCGATGGAGGTCGCGGTCGTGTCGGGCAGGCGCTGGGCGCTGATGCACGAATTGCGCGGCGAGGACGAGCCGACGCTAGACGCGATCCTGTCACGGCTGGCACCCTCCGATATCGTGCTGGTCGAGGGTTACAAGCGCGAGGCGCACAAGAAAATCGAGACGCGACGGCTCGAGGCCAAGGACCGGACACCACTCTCGGCAGGCGATCCACACATTGTCGCCATCGCCTCCGACTTCCCCATTGTCGGCGTAGACCTGCCGGCCTTCGATCTCGACGACACGAATTCGATAGCTGACTTCATCGAGCGCGCCACCGGCCTGTCGCGCTGAAGATGCGGCAGAAGACAGTTTCCGCCCACTTACTTTCCAATTTAGGCGTCTGACCCAGCGTCATCGCTTTCTGACCATGACCTTCCCTCAAGCGACGGTTTTGCAGTTGCTTTTTCTTGGGAAAGAATGGGAGTATCGCGCCAGCGGGCGGTCAAAAGCACCGCCCACAGAGCCGTTCGGGAACGACGGCCGGGACCAACAGAGAGGACCATTATGCGTATTGCACTGCGTATCGCGCTCGCCGCATCGGCTGCGCTGCTGACGCTTGGCGTTGCCCAGGCCCAGGAAAAAACCTTGAGGATCGGCACCGAGGGAGCCTATCCCCCATTCAACAACCTCACCGCCGACGGCCAGCTCGTAGGCTTCGATATCGACATTGCCAAGGCGCTCTGCGACGAGATGAAGGTGAAGTGCACCTTTGTCGCGCAGGACTGGGACGGCATCATTCCAGCCCTTCAGGCAGGCAAGTTCGACGCCATCGTCGCGTCGATGTCGATCACGCCGGAACGCGCCGAGAAGGTCGACTTCACCCACAAATATTACAATACGCCGCCGGCGATCGCCGCGCCCAAGGACACTGACATCAAGGGTGTCACTAAGGAAGATTTGGCCGGCAAGACGATCGGCGTGCAAGCGTCCACCACGCATTTCAACTATTCGACCAAGACTTATACCGACAGCACCGTCAAGCCGTATCCGACCGCGCAGGAATACCAGCTCGATCTGGCCAATGGCAGGCTCGATGCCGCCAATGACGACGTCGTCGTGCTGCAGCAATGGCTGGATTCGCCGGACGGTGCCTGCTGCAAGCTGGTCGGCACAATCCAGCCGGTTATCGAAATCCACGGTCCGGGCGCCGGCATTGCCGTGCGCAAGGGCGAGACCGATCTGGTCAACCAGTTCAATGCGGCGATCGACGCCATCCGCGCGAACGGAAAGTACAAGGAAATCAACGACAAGTACTTCAAATTCGACGTCTATGGCGGCGAGTCCTGATCGACCGACATAGGACGACGTGAACGGCGGGAGATTCCCGCCGTTCTTATAAGGATGCCGCGCACGAGGGGTGACGCGGTTTGGGTCTCAAAAAGCTTTAAGGAGAACAGGCAGGCGGATGCAGAGCGCACTGACGCTTCTCAGTTGGGGACCCGAAGGCTGGCTCGACGACATCGCCGCGGGTGTGTTTGTCACGGTATGTCTTGCGCTGGCCACTCTGCCCTTCGGGCTGACGCTCGGCTTTTTCGTGGCGCTGGCCAAACAGTCGGAAGAGCCCTCGCTGAGACTGGCCGGGAACATCTACACCACGATTTTTCGCGGAATACCCGAGCTGCTCACACTGTTTCTGATCTTCTTCGGCATCCCATTGATCCTGCAGTACATTGTCCGGCTAGTGAGCCCCGGAACGTCCGCCGACGTCAACAGCTTCGTCGCCGGCATGATCGCGCTGTGCTTCATTTTTTCCTCTTATTCCAGCGAGGTGTTTTTATCCGCGTTCCGCGCGATTCCAAAAGGGCAATATGAGGGAGGCTATTCAGTTGGCCTGTCCAGCGGCCAGACGATGCGGCTGATCGTGCTGCCGCAGTTGATCCGCATAGCGTTGCCCGGACTTGCAAATCTCTGGCTTATCCTGCTCAAGGACACCGCCCTCGTCTCGGCAGTCGGCCTCAACGAGATCCTCCGGCAGAGTGGGGTTGCCGCTCGCGTCACCAAGCATGCCTTCCTGTTTTATGGTTTTGCCGGCCTGATTTATCTCCTGCTGGCGATCGTCTCCTCCTTCGGCATCAATGCGATCGAACGAGCGGTCGGCGGCAGCGAGGTCAAGAGATGAGCCTGGCCACCGACACGCTGAAGGTCGACCGGCCGCCGCCGCCCGCACGCGGCTGGTCGCGCCAACGCATCCTCGGCCATGTTCTGGTCGGCCTGTGGATCGCACTCGGCATTGGCATGGTTGTCTACCTGGTCGCTGCGTGGAACCCGGAGTTCTTCCAGAAATATGCACCCGGTTACATATCCGGCCTCGGCATCACCCTGTTGCTGGTTGCCATCTCGATTGTGCTTGGTGCGATCCTGTCTGTGCCGATCGCCTATGCACGCATGTCGAAGAACCCGATCCTTTCGGGGTTCGCCTATGCCTATGTCTATTTCTTTCGCGGCACGCCGCTGTTGGCGCAGACCTTTCTGGTCTACTACGGGTTGGGCTCCTTCCGGCCGGAGCTCGAGATGGTCGGCCTGTGGGGCTTCTTCCGCGAGGCGTTCAACTGCGCGATCTTCGCCTTTTCGCTGAATACGGCCGCGTACCAGGCCGAGATTTTGCGTGGCGCGATCGAGAGCGTGCCGAGGGGCCAATGGGAAGGTGCCGCCTCGCTCGGCCTGCACAAACTGCAGACGATGTGGAAAATCATCCTGCCGCAGGCGCTGATTGTGGCGCTGCGCCCCTATGGCAACGAGATCATCCTGATGATCAAGGGCTCGGCAATCGTCGCCATCATCACGGTCTACGATTTGATGGGCATAACCCGGCTCACCTATGCGCGCACCTTCGACTTTCAGTCGTATATCTGGGCGGCGATCATCTATCTGATCATCGTCGAAACATTGCGCCACGGCGTCGAGTGGATCGAACGCCGCATCACCATCCATCTGCACCGCTGACTCCCATCGCCTTGCCTGATCCGGTAAGAAGACCGCAAAGCAGGCTTCTAAGGGATTCGAAAACATGGCTTCGGTGGCATTTCTCGGTCTTGGCGTCATGGGCTATCCGATGGCCGGGCATCTCAAGAACAAGGGCGGTCACGACGTCACCGTCTACAACCGTACCAGGGCCAAGGCCGAGCAGTGGATTGCCCAGCATGGTGGCAGCTTCGCAGCGACGCCAGCGGAGGCGGCCGAGGGCAAGGACTTCGTCTTTTCCTGCGTCGGCAATGACGACGATCTGCGCTCGGTAACGACCGGCACCGGAGGCGCCTTCAATTCAGTGAAGAAAGGCGCCATCTTCATCGATAATACCACCGCATCGGCCGAGGTCGCGCGCGAACTGGCGCAGCAGGCGCAAGCGCTCGGGTTTTCGTTTCTCGACGCCCCCGTTTCCGGCGGTCAGGCAGGCGCCGAGAACGGCGTTCTGACCGTGATGGTCGGCGGCGAGCCAGACGCCTTCGACAGGGCCAAGCCGGTCATAGATGCTTATGCCCGCATGGTCGGGTTGATGGGACCGGCAGGGGCTGGCCAGCTCACCAAGATGATCAACCAGATCTGCATCGCCGGCCTCGTTCAGGGACTGGCCGAAGGTATCCATTTCGGCAAGCAGGCCGGGCTCGACATCGAAAAGGTCATCGAGGTGATTTCCAAGGGCGCCGCTGGTTCCTGGCAGATGGAGAACCGCCACAAGACAATGAATGCCGGCAAATATGATTTCGGCTTCGCCATCGACTGGATGCGCAAGGATCTTGGCATCTGCCTTGCCGAGGCCGACCGCAACGGCGCCAAACTGCCGGTGACGGCACTTGTCGACCAGTTCTACAAGGACGTGCAGGCGATGGGCGGCAAGCGCTGGGACACGTCCTCGCTGCTGGCAAGGCTGGAGAAGTAGGTTCGCCGTGGCCGAGCTTTCGCCTCAATCCAGCGCCGACGAAATCGTCGCTCATCTGCGCTCGATTGGCTCGGAGGAAAATCGCCTTGGCATGCTGCGCTACGGCATCAAGATCGAACGTGCGCTCGGTATCTCGCATGGCGTGCAGCGGCAGATTGCCAAGAAAATCAAGCGCAACCATGAGCGTGCCTTCGAGCTTTGGCAGACAGGCATCATGGAGGCGCAGTTCATTGCTTCCGTGACAGCCGATCCGGAGCGGTTCTCCGCCGCGGATGCAAGACGATGGGCGGCGACTTTCGATTCCTGGGATATCGTCGACGGGGTCTCCGACCTCTTTGTCGATTCGGATTGCTGGAAGGAATTGATCGCCGAATTCGCGGTCGACGAACGGGAATTCGTTCGGCGCACGGCTTTTGCGATGATGGCCTGGTCGGTGGTTCACCGGAAGAAGGAACCCGAGACGACCTTCCTCGAATTTCTGTCGATCATCGACGCGCATGCGACCGACGGCCGCAACTTTGTGAAGAAGGCTGTGAACTGGGCACTTCGTTCGATCGGCAAGCGATCGATGAATTTGCACGGCCCTGCCCTTGCCCTGGCGCAAAAACTGGCAGCCTCGACGGACAAGACTGCACGCTGGATCGGCAAGGACGCCGTGAAGGAACTTTCCGATGCCAAGACGCTCGAACGGCTCGCCACCAGAAAAGCTTGACCTGAGCGAAGTGCGCTTCACGGAGGTGACGCAATCGACGCGCGCCGATTTCGAAAACCTGTTCGAGCAACCCGGCGGGCCGAAATACTGCTGGTGTATGGCTTGGCGCAATCTCGACCGCCGCGAGCATGTCGAGAACGTCGAGAAGAAACGCGCGATGATGGCGCTGATCGACGCCGGCACGCCGGTCGGCTTTGTCGCCCAGAACGATGGCCGGACCGTCGGCTGGTGCTCGGTCGCGCCGCGCGAGACCTACCGCAAGCTGTCACGGCAGCAGGACGACCGCGAGGCGGGGATCTGGTCGATCGTCTGCTTCTTTGTGCCTAGAGCGTTGCGCGGCGGCGGGCTGGCGAGCGCATTGCTTGATGCAGCCATCGATCACGCCTTTGCCAAAGGCGCCACGACGATCGAGGCCTATCCGGTCGACCAGGCGTCGCCGAGCTACAGCTTTATGGGTTTTCGGGACATGTTCGCCGCCCGCGGCTTTCGCGAGATCGGCATGACCGGCTCGCGCCGGCATGTGATGCGGCTTGAACGTTGACCTTGGCGACAGCGGCAGCTTTACTTGCTGGCATAGGCCGCAGATCAAGGCTCAGCAAGTGGAGCAGGAATGAAAAACCGTCTCAAGTCAGGCGCGACGCTTGCAGCCGCAGTGTTCGCGTCTGTTGTCGCAGGCAACGCTTGCGCCGGGACGATGCATATTTTCTGGAAGGATCTGCGCCCGGCGAGCCAGGCAGCCGCCGAAAGCGTCGGGCTGCCGATGATCGCGGCCGAAATGCCGGATCATGGCGAGACGCTGTCACTCAACTTGCAGGACAAGACCGTACAACTCGCGGGCTATGCACTGCCGGTCGATCGCGACGGCGATCTCGTCTATCAATTCCTGCTGGTGCCCTGGACGGGAGCCTGCAGCCATATGCCGACGCCGCCGCCCAACCAGATCGTCCTCGTTACGCCTGCCCAACCCTACCGGATGTCTGAGGCCTACCAGCCGGTTTCGGTAACCGGCGCATTGCAGCCCGGCATGGAGAAGAGTCAGCTTTTTATCCTTGACGGTGTAAGCGTCATCCAGTGGGGCTACACTGTGCGCAAGGCCGAGGTGGTCGACGTCGACACCGTGCCGGACACGATCACGCTGCCGGTCAACTCGCCCTGGACTTTCCTCAACAAAAAGAAGAACTAAGCAGAAAAATCTCAGGCAGCGTTGGCGCCAGACTCCTTGTCGAGCACCATGTAATCCAGCGGCATCTCGGTCGTGTATTTGATCTGCTCCATGGCGAAGGAAGACGACACGTCGCGGATCTCGATCTTGGCGATCAGCCGCTTGTAGAAGGCGTCGTAGGCGGCGATGTCGGGCACCACGACGCGCAAGAGATAGTCGACGTCGCCGCTCATGCGGTAGAATTCGACCACTTCGGGAAATTCCTGGATAACTTCCGAAAAGCGCCGCAGCCATTCATGGCTGTGCGAATTGGTGCGGATCGAGACGAACACGGTGACCCGCACATTGACCTTTTCATGATCGAGGATGGCGACACGCCGCTTGATGACGCCCTCTTCCTCGAGCTTCTGGATGCGCCGCCAGCACGGCGTCGTCGACAGGCCCACCTTCTTGGCGACGTCGGCGACTGCAAGCGTCGCATCCTCCTGAAGGAGGCGGAGGATTTTTCTATCGAGGCGGTCCATTGGGTGCTCCCCTGATGCAAGTCGTCCAAAGTGCGCAGCGGCCTTGGCACAACGACATGCATAAAAACAAGAATTTAACGCGCGTCCCCTCATGCGCGACGCGCTTCGAGGAATGGATTACCATATTCTCTCTTGCTCAAGCCTATTACAAGAAAGAAATTCTGTTGAATAGCGCAAAAGCGAGTGATTTCTTGCCGAATGCCTAGCCGAGGCGATAGCGGATTTCCGATCTCAGAAAGGGCAGCAAATCCATTTCAAACCATGGATTGCGCTTCAGCCAGCCGGTGTTGCGCCAGGACGGGTGCGGCAGCGGCAGGACTTTCGGGTCGGTCGCCGCCGCCCAGATGGCACGCCAATCCATGACCGTTTCCGTCAGCGAGGGACGGCGCGCCGCGCCCATATGCCAGCTTTGCGCGTAGATGCCGATCGTCAGCACCATATCGACTTGCGGCATCAGCGCCATCAGCGATGTGCGCCATGCCGGCGCACATTCGCGGCGCGGCGGCAGGTCGGCGCCCTTGGCGTCCTGACCTGGAAAGCAAAAGCCCATTGGCACGATGGCAAACTTGTCCGTGTCATAGAATTCCTCGCTGCCGACGCCTAGCCAGCTTCGCAGTCGGTCGCCGGAGGCGTCGGTGAACGGCATGCCTGACACGTGGACCTTGGTACCCGGCGCCTGGCTGGCAATCAGGATACGGGCGCTCGAAGATGGCCTGAGCACGGGCCGCGGTTGGTGCGGCAACGGCCTGCCGGCCGGCCTATCGACGCAGATGCGGCAGGCGCGTACCCTCGCCGCCAGGGCTTCCAGCTCTTCGCTCATTCGGAACTCATTGTCAGGCGGCTGCACTCGGCCGGCTGGAGATTTCTCGATACCAGCGCAGCACGTTGGTGCACTCTTCGGGTACCTTGATGCGAGCCGGCTTCATGAAGTCGATGGCGACCAGCCCGGTGACTTGATGCGAGCCGGCTTCATGAAGTCGATGGCGACCAGCCCGGTGATGTCGGCGATCGAATAGGCATCACCGGCGACGAATTCCCTGCCGGCGAGCTCAGTGTCCAGAAATCTCAGGAATTCGATCGCCTTCGGCTTGTTGGCCTCACCCCATTCGGGGATTTGCGGGATCTCCCATTCCCTCATTGCGGGGTGGATATGCCGGAACGCCGCGGCGACACAGCCGAACAGATTGAACTCCACACGCCTTTGCCACATCTCGACGATCGCCTTGCCGAGCGCGCCACGCCCGAACAAAGCCGGCTCGGGGTGCAGTTCCTCGAAGTAACGACAGATTGCGACGGATTCGGTGATGATGGTGCCATCGTCGAGCTCGAGCACCGGCAGACGCTTCAGCGGATTGCGCGAGCTGACCGGCTGCTCTTTGTGCTCCAGCGCGCCCATGTCGACCGGCACCAGCGGAACCTGAAGTCCCTTTTCGGCCAGAAAAATCCGAACCCGACGTGGATTGGGCGCCCGCCCGCCGTCGAACAGCTTCATCTCTATCCTCCTCGTCCGTCCCGACGAACTATAGGCACAGCTCACCAGAAGCGAAAAATTTCGCGCAAGGCATCGCCGATCGACGCCAAGGTGCCGTGCTTTCTTTCGACCATCTCGTGGCCGTGGCTCTCGCGCCAGTTCTTCGGCTCGTCGAAAGTTCCGGCCCAGATGCCGGCTTTGCCCGCGCGCGCAGCAGCTTCCTCGGTCTCGAAATCGCCAAAGGCGACCGCCCAGCCGGCCTCGACCTGCGCGCGGTTGAGATCCTTGCCGCCGACTTTGCAGTCGCCGAGCAGCCTGCCGTAGCGGTCGCGCTGCCAGCCGCTGCAGGAGACGGCTTTTCCGGCTATCAACCGCACCAGGGACTGCCGCGCGAGCTTGCCGCAGGGATAATCGGCACCGTCCTTGCGGCAGATCTGCGAATACTCCGGCGCGTCGATGCCACGCATGCGGATACGCTCGCTGGCGAGGGTGATGCTATCGCCGTCATTGACGATGGCCGCGCCCTCCGTCTTGCGCGTCTCCACCCGGTCGAGGCGCGCCGCCAGGAGGATCAGCAGGCCGAGCACGATGAGTGTCAGCCCATAGTCCATTAGTCGGCGCCACAGGCTTCGCGGACGCGGCGCATAGTATCGCCGGCGCGGCCATCGCGACCACGAACGGCTCATATGGCAAACCGTTGGTTAATCATTCGAACGTAGCTTAACGAATTGAAATTGCTGCCCGCGTAAATTGAAGACTTCATGCCCCTGCAACGCTCGACCACGGCGGACAAGTTTATTGTGGACCGCAGGAAACGCCATCGCAACAGCGATGTCGCGCGCGCGGTGCGCAAGACGCGCGACCGTCTTTCGCAGCAAGCCGGAAATCCCGACTTCGACCGCGAGCTTTTGAAACTCCACGCGCTTTCGATGACCGGCGGCGTGATCGTCATCCCGCTGCTCGTTCTGGCAACGGCCGCGGCAGGCTTGCTCGCGGGCATCGGCAAGGAGATCGGCGTCTGGGCGCTGTTCACATTCATCTGCTATACCATCGTTGCATTCATGGCCAGACGCGTCACTCAAGCGTCCGAGCTCAACCCGCTGGAAACGCATGGGGATTTCCTGATCGGCCATTTTCTTTGCGGGCTTGGCTGGGCCTGGTTCGCATGGCTCGGCTGCGAAACTTGCCAAATGGATCAGTTCCAGGTCGCCAAGGCGGTGGTGCTGCTGCTCGCCATGTCGGCAACCGCGATCCTGGCCTCGTCCCTGCGCGGTGCACTGTTGGCGACCTTCGCCCTCCCGGTCGCCATCTATGCTTATGCCAGTGCGAAATTATGGATGCCGGTCGAAGTGATCATGGCAGGCTTGCTGATCGCGTCGCTGCCTTTCTTCGCCTATGTAGCGCGCCAGCTCAACCGTTCCTCGCTGATGCTGCTGTCGTTCCGCTCCGAAAAGGATGCGCTGATCGCCGAACTGGAGACGGCGAAATCGATGTCGGACGAGGCACGGCGGCGGGCGGAAGACGCCAATCTGGCGAAATCGCGTTTCCTGGCCTCGATGAGCCACGAACTGCGCACACCGCTCAACGCCATTCTCGGCTTTTCCGAAGTGATGGCCAACGAGGTGCTCGGCCCGATGAGCAACCCGACCTATCGCGACTATGCCCGTGACGTGCACGACTCCGGGCAGCATCTGCTCGACCTGATCAACGAAATCCTCGATTTGTCGCGCATCGAAGCGGGCCGCTATCAGCTCAACGAGGAGCCGATGATGCTGCTCTCCGTCGTCGAGGATTGCTGCCACATGATGGAGCTGAAGGCGCGCAACAAGGACATCCGCATCGTCCAGGATTTCGAAAACGCGTTGCCGCGCTTGTTCGCCGACGAACGCGCGGTGCGGCAGATTGCGCTCAACCTCTTGTCCAATGCCATCAAGTTCACCGCCACCGGCGGCGAAATCCGCGTGCGAGTCGGCTGGACGGCGGGCGGCGGGCAATATCTCTCCGTCAAGGACAATGGGCCGGGCATACCGGAGGACGAGATTCCCATCGTGCTCTCGGCCTTCGGCCAGGGCTCGATCGCCATCAAGAGCGCCGAACAGGGCACCGGGCTAGGCCTGCCGATCGTGCAAGGCCTGCTGGCCATGCATGGCGGCGAATTCCAGCTCCATTCCAGGCTGCGCGAAGGCACCGAGGCGATCGCCATCTTCCCGCTGAGCCGGGTGATGGAGGAACTGCCGGCGCTGCCGACCAAGGCGGTTGCTTCGCGCCGGCGCTGAATGCCTAGCCGCGGACTGCTGCCGCCATGCCTGAACTGGTCAGCGCGGCCGCCTTGACCAGGCCGGCGGCAAGAGCCGCCCCTACCCCCTCGCCTTGACTGACGCCCAGATCGAGCAGCGGGCGAAGGCCGAGGCGCTCGGCGGCCTTGGCATGACCAGGCTCCGGCGACAGACTTGCAAGGAGACAATGATCGAGCGCGGCTGGGTTGGCGGTATGCAGGACACCAGCGGCCGCAGTTACCGCAAACCCATCGAGCAGCACCGGGATCTTCTGCATCCGCGCCGCCAGAATGGCGCCGCAGATCGCTGCGAATTCCCGTCCGCCGACCCGGCGCAGCGCTTCCAGCGGGTCCTTGAGGCTCGCGCCGTGAAACGCGATCGCGGCATCGACCACCTCCGCCTTGCGCCTCTGCATTGCCGCGTCGGCCCCCGATCCGGGGCCGATCCAGTCGGCGCCGGTGCCGCCGAACAGTGCCGCACACAGCGCCGCGGCAACAGTCGAATTGCCGACGCCGAGGTCGCCAAGGCAAAGCAGGTCGGTGCCGCCGGCAATCGCTTCCATGCCGAAGGCCATGGTGGCGGCGCAACCGCGCTCGTCCAGTGCCGCATCCTCGGTGATGTCGGCTGTCGGAATGTGCAGAGCCAGATCGAACACCTTCAAGCCGAGATCGTTGGCTATGCAGATCTGGTTGATCGCTGCACCGCCGGCGGCGCAGAGCTCGACTGCATTTGCCGTGGCGGCGGCGGGGCGCGGCGAAATGCCGTGGCGGGTGACGCCATGATTGCCGGCAAAGATCGCCACCAATGGCCGCGTCACCGCCGGCGGCGCGCGACCGCTCCAGCCGGCGAGCCAGGCGGCGATGTCCTCGATGCGGCCGAGCGAGCCTTCGGGCTTGTCTGCCTTGGCAAACAACTGGCGCACGCGGGTGTTGGCCGCCATATCTGCCGGCGGCAGGCTCACCAGGAGGTCGCGAAAATCGTCGAAAGGCAGCGCGCTGGTCATGTCGATGGCGATCGTCCGTGTGAATTGATGAGCGGCATAGCCGCCTTGGCCAGCCGGCACAACCTCAAGCCGGCACAACCTCCAGGCCCGGTACAACTTCGCGGTATTGACGCGAAAGCACCCGTTGGCGGCGCATCCCGGAGGGCTTGCATTGACTTTGTCGTTGCACCATGTGGAGGCTAGCCAAGGAAATCCTTATGACGGCCATTGAATCTCCGTGTATCCTGGTCTGCTCGATCGACATGAAAACCGGCTTCTGTTTCGGTTGCGGGCGCACGCGCGAGGAAATCGCCGCCTGGATCGATATGACCCCACAAACCCGCCGCAGCGTCATGGCCGAGCTGCCGGCAAGGCTGGAAACAGTCGAGCGACGCCCCCGCCGGGAAACCCGTCGCAGCCGCATGGCACGCGAACGCGACGCCCTCTCGTGAACCGGCCGCAGAGATGAACCGACTGTTGTGGATTCTGATCGTCGCGATCGGGGCGGGTGTACTCCTGCTCATGCTCAACGATTCCGCCGGCAGTACATTCGGCATTGAGAATTACGATTTCAGCCAGCTGATCTGGCTTGGCGCTTTAGCAGCACTCGTCGGCGCCGGCCTGCTCAGATCGGGCAGGCCGTTGGGCACTATGGCCCGCAGCCTTGGCGCCTGGGGTGCAATCGTACTGGCGCTGATCGCCGGCTATCAGTACCGCTATGAATTGCAGGATTTCGCCAGCCGCATCACCGCTGGCCTTGTTCCCGGCAGTCCGCTGGCGCTGGGCGTGGAAGAAGGCCATGCCACCGTCACCCTGGACAAGGCCGGCAGCGGCCATTTCGAAGCGCGCGTCACGATCAACGGCACGCCGATCCTGACGGTTGTCGACACCGGCGCAACCAGCACCGTGCTGACCGCCGAGGACGCGCTGGCGGTCGGGTTCAATTCGGCGGCTCTCCGCTTCACCATACCGATCTCTACCGCCAACGGCATGACACGCGCCGCCGCCGTAAGAACCGATGAACTGTCGATCGGCGGCATCGTGCGCAAGGACATGCCCATCATGATCGCCGCACCCGGCACGCTCGGCCAGAGCCTGCTCGGCATGAATTTCATCGGCTCGCTATCGGGCTTCGACGTACGCGGTGACCGCATGGTGTTGCGGGATTAAGTTTTTCCTCAGGCCGCCTCTGCGGTCCTGCCGAAATCGACCTCTGCGAAAGCCGCCTTGAGCACCTGCGGTCCGGCACCCTGCTTTGTCGCCTCGGTGGAGAGGATCTGCCGGTAGCGGCGCGCACCGGGCAGGCCGTGAAACAGCCCGACCATGTGCCGGGTGACATGCCCCAGCCGTCCACCCTTTTTGATATGGCGTGCGGCGTAATCCGCCATCGCATCGATCAGTGCGGCAAAATCGAACGGCTCAGCTGTGCCGCCGTAAAACGCGGCATCGATGCCGGTCAGTATCCCTGGCGTGTGATAGGCGGCGCGGCCGAGCATGGCGCCATCGACATGGTCGAGATGCGTCAGCGCCTCTGCGAGAGATTGAATGCCGCCGTTGATGCCGATGAATTTGTTTTTCTTTCTGGCTTTCAGCCGATAGACGCGGCCATAGTCGAGCGGTGGGATGTCGCGATTTTCCTTTGGGCTCAGTCCTTCCAGCCAGGCCTTGCGGGCGTGCACCCACAGCGCGTCTGCGCCGGCCGCGAAAACACCGTCGGCCAACGAATCGAGTGCCGGTTCCGGATCCTGCTCATCGACGCCGATGCGGCATTTGACGGTAACCGGTATTTTCACCGCCGCCTTCATCGCCGCGACGCAATCCGCGACGAGCACGGGCGCCTTCATCAGGCAGGCGCCGAAGGTGCCCGACTGGACGCGGTCGGACGGACAGCCGACATTGAGGTTGATTTCATCATAGCCGAAGGCTTCGCCGATGCGCGCCGCCGCGGCCAGCTTTCCCGGATCGGCGCCGCCGAGTTGCAGAGCCACCGGATGTTCGCTGTCGTCGAAGCCGAGCAGCCGCTCGCGTGCGCCGTGGATGACCGCCTCGGCCACCACCATCTCGGTGTAGAGCAGCGCCTCCCGCGTCAGCTGGCGATGGAAGAACCGGCAATGCCTATCCGTCCAATCCATCATCGGTGCCACGGCAACTTTGTGGCGTAACGTATTCATTTTACTATTTTCTCTGTCTCAGTCCGTCCGATACTCCGTTCGAATGACAGAGCAATTTGGCAAGAGATGCACACCCAACTAAAACCCGATATACGATTTTGCCGCCGCAACTGAAAGCAATTTGGTCACGTCACACACCTCGCTGCACGCACCAATTAGACGCCTGCCATGGAACGATGAACCGCGCCGGCGGCATACCAGTCAGCCAAGGCGAAGCGTGTTGCGGGCGATCTGCCACGCGGATTCGACGTGTCGCCGGGCTGCCGCCTCCGCCTCTTCCGGCTTGCGCGACCTGATGGCATCCATGATTTCGGTCATTTCGGCGATCGCCGGCTCGCGACGGTTCTCCGACGCGATCGTCATCGAGCGGAGCTGGTTGATGCGGACGTTCAGACCCGTCACGATTTCCCAGGCTATGCGCTTGTCGGCCGCCTCGAACAGCGTTTCGTAGAACTTGGTCGTCGCCCGCATCACCTCCACCGGCGCGCGGGACGCCCACGCGTCAAGCAAGTTCGTCAAGGCGGCATCGAGCGAAGCGATCTGCGCGTCGGTCGCCGATAGCGCGCAAGTCCGTGCGGCGATGCCCTCCAGCAGCGCCCGCAATTCGTAGATTTCGTCGGTGCGGCCGAGATCCGGCCTGGCCACGGCCGGCCCATGGCCCGGTATCATCTGCACCAGGCCTTCAGCCTCCAACTGCCGCAGAACCTCGCGCACGACGGAACGGCTCACCCCAAGCTGATCGCAAAGCGGCCGTTCGATCAGCCTTTCGCCGGGCTGGAAATAGAAGCCCATGATCGCCTCGCGCATGCGCTCCAGTGCCAGCGCCCTCAACGTCTTGGCCGAGCGGTCGATCCGCAGCGTATCGTCTGACATTTCTTCTCCGCCTCGCTTGGGCCGCCACAAAACAGATTCCGCAGCCGATTGACAAGGTCCTTGGCGCTCCATAGCATGGTATACCATAAGACGATATAGAGGTGACAGTGCTACATGGTGCCATCGCGACCGAGGATTTTATGAAACCGGCCATCCGAAAGACCGTCACCTATATCGAGAACACGCTTATCGAGGGCGGCAAGGCAGCGCCCAAACCATTGCGCCTGATCGGCGTTGCCGCGGTTCTGACGAATCCCTGGGCCGGCCGCGGTTTCATCGAGGATCTGTCCCCGGAGATCCGCGCCATTGCTCCCATCCTCGGCGAGATGCTGACCCGGGAGATCCTCGCCGTCGCCGGTTCCGGCGAGGCGATAGAAGGCTATGGCAAGGCCGCAATCTGCGGAACTTCGGGCGAGATCGAGCACGCATCGGCGCTGATCCATACGCTGCATTTCGGCAATCACTACCGTCGCGCGGTCGGCGCCAAGACCTATCTCGCCTTCACCAATCTGCGCGGCGGGCCGAATACGCCGATCATGATCCCGCTGATGGACAAGAACAACGAAGGCCGCCGCTCTCACTATCTGACCGTGCACTTCCAGATCGGTGACGCACCGGCGCCCGACGAGTTGGTGGTGGCGCTTGGCGCTTCGATCGGCGGCCGCCCGCACCATCGTATCGGCGACCGCTATCAGGATCTGAAAGAGGTCGGAGATCTGCATGGCTGATACCGCCGCCTCCGCATGGGTCCGGGACATGGCTCCCGATGGAACCGCCTTCATCCGCGCCGGCTCCGGCGCGCCGGTTCTGCTCATTCACGGCGTCGGCATGAACGCGACGATCTGGCACGACCAGATTGCATCGATGAAAGACCATTACGAGCTGATCTCCATCGACATGCTCGGCCACGGCGCTTCACCGCTGCCGCCGGAAGACGCCGCCCTGTCGGATTTCGCCGATCAGGCGCTGCGCCTGCTCGACCATCTTGGCCTTGCTTCGGTGTCGATCGTCGGCCATTCGATGGGCGCGCTGGTCGCCCTGGAAATCGCCCTTCGCGTGCCTTCGCGCATCCGCTCCGTCGTCTGCCTCAACGCGGTGTTCCGCCGCCCCCCAGCGCTGGCGCAGGCCGTGCGCGAACGTGCGGCAGCACTCGGCTCGCATGGCGATGCTTCGGCCGTCTCGGCAACGCTTGCCCGCTGGTTCGGCGACCCGCTGCCGGCGAGCCTTGCCGGCGCGGCCGCCACCGCTCGCGCCGCCCTTGAAAGCGTCGACCCCGAAGGCTACGCGCGCACCTATCGCCTTTTTGCCCATGCCGATGCCGAGCATGCCGATGCTCTCCCCCGCCTTGCCGCGCCGGCCCTGTTCATGACCGGGTCGCAGGACAGCAATTCGACGCCGGCCATGTCGGCGGCGATGGCGAGGCTCACGCCGCGCGGCCAATGCCTTGCCATCAGCGGAGAAAGGCACATGATGGCAATGGCTTCTCCTGAAAAAGTGACCAAACACATCACGGAATTTCTCGACACGGCAGGAGACGCCGGCGTGAAGCCGGAGACGGATACCGTCTTTGACAGCGGCGAATTCCGGCGCGCACTCGGCTCGTTCCTGACCGGCGTCACTATCGTCACAACGATCGGCGCGGAAGGCGAACCGCGCGGCTTCACCGCCAACTCGTTCACCTCGGTCTCGCTCGAGCCGCCGCTGGTGCTTGTCTGCATCGCCAAGAGGGCGCTGGGACACAGTGCTTTTTCGACATCGAGAGGTTTCGCCATCAACATCCTGTCGGAGAGCCAGAAGGCCCATTCCGGCATCTTCGCTTCCAAAGCAGCGGACAAGTTCGCGGCCGTGGCCTGGCAACCGGGCCGCACCGGCAATCCGCTGATTGACGGCTGCGTTGCGGTGTTCGATTGCGGCATGGAGCAGCTGGTCGATGCTGGCGATCACTCGATCCTCATCGGCCGCGTCCGCGACTTCAGCCACAACGGCGCCCAGCCCCTCGGCTATTGCAGAGGCACCTACGTCACGCCCGGCCTCAGCCAGGAGGCGCTGGCGGCAGCTCCCCCCGATACGGAGGTCGGCGCCATTCTCGAGAACGATGGCCGTGTGCTGTTCGTCGAAACGGCCGACGGGTTTCATGAATTGCCTGCCGGACGCGGACTGGGCACGCCAAACGATGCGCGCAGCCTCAAGGGGCGCCTTGCCGCCAGGGCCATAGACGCCCAGCTCGGCTTCCTGTTCGCGGTGTGGGACGATGCCGCCGAACCTTGGCGCACGCATGTTTATTATCGCGGAACGGTCGAGGGCCCCTATTCCGACGATCGCCAGATGCGGCTTGTCGACATCGAGCAGATCGCCGATCTGAACATCGCCGATCCCGCGGTTCGTTCGATGCTTGCCCGTTATGCGCGCGAGCGTGCGGAAGATGCATTCGGCGTCTATGTCGGCAACGAGGTCGAAGGCGAAGTCCGGCCGCTCGCCAAGCCCTCGCCTTCTCAAATTCCTCTTTCCGGCCGCGGGTGAAACCGATGAAGTTTTCGCTTTTCGTGCACATGGAGCGATCGGATCCGGCCAAGCCGCATTCCGAGCTTGTCGGCGAGCTGGAGGAGCTGGTTCTGCAGGCGGAAGAGGCAGGATTCGAGACTGCCTGGATCGGCGAGCATCACGGGATGGAATTCACCATCTCGCCGAACCCGTTCATCAACATCGCCTGGCTCGCCGCCAAAACCAGGCGCATCCGGCTCGGAACAGGAACCATCGTCGCGCCGTTCTGGCACCCGATCAAGCTTGCCGGCGAAGCAGCGATGGCCGACGTCATCACCGGCGGCCGTCTAGACATCGGCATTGCGCGCGGCGCCTACGCTTACGAATACCAGCGGCTTTTCCCAGGCCTCGAGGCCTGGGGTGCCGGCCAGCGTATGCGCGAGATGGTGCCGGCGATCCGCGGCCTGTGGGATGGCGATTTCGAACTCGCCGGCGAATTCTGGTCGTTTCCTTCAACCACCTCGTCGCCCAAACCGTTGCAAAAGCCTTATCCGCCGATCTGGGTGGCCGCACGCGATCCGAACTCGCACGACTTTGCGGTTTCCAGAAAATGCAACGTCCAGGTGACGCCGCTTGCCTCCGGCGATGGCGAAGTGGCCAGCCTGATGGAGCGTTTCAACGCGGCGTGCAATGCCCACCCCGACGTATCAAGGCCGGAGATCATGCTGCTGATGCATACTTTCGTTGCCGAGGACGCCGCGGAGGCTGACCGGCTCGCGCAGGATCTGTCGCAGTTCTACTGCCAGTTCGGCGCCTGGTTCCAGAACAAGAAGCCGGTGCACCAGGGCATAATGGAAGCGCTGACCGAGGACGAGATCGTGGCGTTGCCGCAATATGCGCCAGACAAGATCAGGCAGAACCTTGTCATTGGCGAAGCCGACGAGGTGATCGCCAGGCTGAAAGCCTACGAAGCGCTCGGCTACGATCAGTATTCGATCTGGATCGACAGCGGCCTTTCCCATCGGCGCAAGAAGAAATCGCTGCAGCTCTTCATCGACAGGGTGATGCCGGCCTTTTCCGAGCCGAAAGTTGGATTGCGATGAGCACCACTCAATTCAGGAACTATATAGACGGCAGCTTCGTCGAAGTGGCGGCGACCTTCGACAGCATCGATCCCTCGACGGGCGCGCCATGGGCGACGATGCCCGCTGCATCGTCTGATGATGTCGACCGCGCCGTTGAAGCCGCTCACCGGGCGCTGCGCTCCGCCCCGTGGGCAGCCATGACGGCAACGGCACGCGGCAAGCTTCTGGTGCGGCTCGGCGATCTGGTGGTCGCCAATGCCGACCGGCTGGCTGAACTCGAGACGCGCGACACCGGCAAGATCATCCGCGAGACCCGCGCCCAGATCGCCTATGTCGGCGACTATTACCGCTATTATGGCGGGCTGGCCGACAAGCACGAGGGCTCGTTTGTCCCCATCGACAAGGCCGACATGGAAGTGACCATCCGGCCGGAGCCAATTGGCGTCGTCGCCGCCATTGTGCCGTGGAATTCGCAGCTCTTCCTGTCCGCCGTCAAGCTCGGGCCGGCGCTGGCGGCCGGCTGCACCATCGTTCTGAAAGCATCGGAAGACGGCCCTGCCCCGTTGCTGGCCTTCGCCGAACTCGTCCATGAGGCGGGATTTCCCGCCGGGACCGTCAACATCCTGACCGGCTTCGGCCACGATTGCGGTCACCGGCTGACCAGTCATCCACTCGTCGCCCGCGTCGCCTTCACCGGCGGTCCCTCGACCGCTCGGCAGATCGTCAGGAATACGGCGGAAAACCTCGCCTTCACGACGCTCGAGCTCGGCGGCAAAAGCCCGGTCGTGGTGTTCGCCGATGCCGATCTGGACAGCGCCGCCAACGCGGTCGTTGCCGGCATCTTCGCTGCCACCGGCCAGAGCTGCGTCGCCGGCTCGCGGCTGCTGGTCCAGCGCTCCGTGAAGGACGAATTCCTCGCCCGGCTCAAGCGCAAGGCCGAGGCGATCAGGATTGGCGATCCGCAGGATCCCGCGATCGAAATGGGACCGCTCGCCACCTCGCGCCAGCGCGAATGGATAGAGAAGATCATTGCTGAAAGCTTGGCCGCGGGCGGGCAACTGGTCACCGGCGGCATCCGCCCCGCGGGCATGTCGGACGGCTTCTATTACGCGCCGACGATTATCGACGCGCCTGATCAGACCCTTGCCTGCGTGCGCGAAGAGCTCTTCGGCCCGGTGCTATGTGTGCTAGCCTTCGACAGCGAAGCTGAAGCGCTTTCGCTCGCCAACGAGACTAAGTTCGGCCTGGCGTCCGGCGTGTTCACCACCAATCTGGCAAAAGCCCACCGCATGGCGCGCGGCATCCATGCCGGCGTGGTCTGGATCAACACCTATCGGGCGGTCTCGCCGCTGGTTCCGTTTGGCGGCTACGGCCAATCCGGGCTCGGCCGCGAGGGCGGCCTCGATGCGATCCGCGACTACACGCGTTCGAAATCGGTGTGGATACGCACCTCCGACGACCCGATTCCCGATCCTTTTGTCATGCGGTAGCCGCCGCTGGCCGGAGATGCGCGATCAAGGCGAAAACGACCGATCGCGAACAGACAACAACGAAAACAACAGAGGAGAACGACATGAAACTGATCATCACCGGCATCCTTGCCGGATTTATTGCAACGACAGTTCTGGCAACGACGGCCGCAAAGGCCGAGGACATGGTGTTCACCAGCTGGGGCGGGACGACCCAGGAAGCGCAGACCAAATCCTGGGCCGAGCCGTTCACCGCTGCATCCGGCATCAAGGTCATGCAGGACGGCCCGACCGACTACGGCAAGCTGAAGGCGATGGTAGACAGCGGCAGTGTCAACTGGGACGTCGTCGACGTCGAGATGGATTTCGCCATCAAGGCGGCCAAGGACGGTCTGCTGGAGCCGATCGACTTCAAGACCGTGCCGAAGGCCGACCTCGATCCGCGCTTCACCACCGATCACGCCGTCGGCAGTTTCTACTATTCGTTCGTGCTCGCCTGGAACAAGGGCGCCGTTTCGGGTGAACCGGCCGGCTGGGCCGACATGTTCGACCTGCAGAAATTCCCGGGCAAGCGGACCTTCTACAAATGGTCGGCGCCCGGTGTCATCGAGATCGCGCTGCTGGCCGATGGTGTTCCGGCGGACAAGCTCTATCCGCTGGATCTCGATCGCGCTTTCAAGAAACTCGACACCATCAAGTCGGACATCGTCTGGTGGGGCGGCGGGGCGGAGTCGCAGCAATTGATCGCATCCGGCGAAGCAACGTTCGGCCAGCTGTGGAACGGCCGCGTCTTCGCACTGGACAAGGATGGCGCCGATGTCGGTGTCTCCTGGAACCAGAACCTGACCGCAGCCGACGTTCTGGTGGTACCGAAGGGTGCCAAGAACAAGGATACGGCGATGAAATTCCTCGCTGCGGCGAGCGGCCCCGCTGGCCAGGCCAAATTTGCCGAAGCCAGCGGTTATGCGCCGATCAACACCAAGGCCAAGGCAGAGATGCCGGCCGATGCCGTGAAATCGCTGCCGGACGCTCATGTCGACGGACAGATCAATCTCGACATGAACTACTGGGCCGCCAATCGCGACACCATCGCCGCGCGCTGGTATGCCTGGCAGGCGAAATAAGCCCGCCCTTGAACCGCAATGGACGAGACGGTTCGCGCCGTCTCGTCCCGTAGCCGGGTCGCTGTCATGTCGGTCGAAACACGCCGGAACTTTGGAACGGTGCGGGTGCCGGCAGGTCTCAATGGCCTGCTGCCGGCCCTGATTCTGATTATGCTGTTCTTCGTCGTCCCCGTGCTGGCGCTGCTTTTGCGCAGTGTCACGGAGCCCGAGCCAGGCTTGCAGAACTATGCTGCCCTGCTTGGTGACGGCACCTATGCGCGGGTGTTCTTCAACACATTCCTGGTCGCGGCGTTGGTCACCATCGTCACGGTCCTTGTCGCCTTTCCGGTCGCCTGGATGCTGGCGATCATGCCTTCGGGACTGGCCTCGATCATCTTCGGCATCATCATTCTGTCGATGTGGACGAACCTGCTCACCCGCACCTATGCCTGGATGGTGCTCCTGCAGCGTACCGGCGTCATCAACCGGACGCTGATGACCATCGGCGTCATCGACCAGCCGCTGCCGCTCATCAACAATCTCACCGGCGTCACCATCGGCATGGTCTATATCATGCTGCCCTTCATGATCCTGCCGCTGGTCGGCACGTTACGGGCGATCGATCCGATGACGCTGCGTGCGGCGTCGCTGTGCGGCGCAAGCCCTTTCCAGGCGTTCCGCCGCATCCTCCTGCCGCTGTCGCTGCCCGGCGTCGCCGCCGGTGGCCTGATGGTCTTCGTCATGTCGCTCGGCTACTTCGTCACGCCGGCACTGCTCGGCGGCACGTCGAACATGATGCTTGCCGAAATGATCGCGCAGATGGTCCAGTCGCTGCTCAACTGGGGGCTCGGCAGCGCCGCAGCCTTCATCCTGCTTGTCGTCACCATGGCTCTCTACGCGCTGCAGCTGCGCCTTGTCGGTGCCAGGCGCATTAGCGGAGGCATCTGAGATGCTGCTCGACTATGACCGCATGGGTGGACTGCGGGTTGCCCTGCTCGGCTTCACCGCGCTGGTCGCCGGCTTTCTTCTGTTGCCGGTGGTCTTCATCGTCCTGCTCTCCTTCGGCTCGTCGCGCTGGCTGGCCTTTCCGCCGCCCGGCTGGACGCTCAAATGGTACCAGGAGCTTTTTGCCGATCCGGCCTGGCTCGACGCCGCGCTGACCAGCGCTCGGATCGCCACCATGACGGCGATCCTGGCAGTGGCGATCGGCCAGCTCGCCTCCTTTGCTCTGGTTCGCGGACGATTTGCCGGACGTGAGATCCTGCGCGGCCTGCTGCTGACGCCGATGGTCCTGCCCGTCGTCGTCTTCGCCATCGCCATCTACGCCTTCTTCCTTCGCCTCGGCCTCGGCGGTACCACCATCGGCTTCGTCATCGCCCACACCGTGTTGGCGCTGCCCTTCGCCATCATCCCGATCGCCGCGGCGCTCGAAGGGTTCGACAAGTCGATCGAGGACGCGGCAATCGTCTGCGGGGCAAGCCCGCTCGAGGCCAGGCTCAGGATCACCTTGCCGTCGATCCGGATCGGCATCTTCTCCGCCGCGATCTTTTCCTTCCTCGCGTCGTGGGACGAAGTCGTGGTGGCGATCTTCATGGCCAGCCCCAGCTTGCAAACCTTGCCCGTCAAGATCTGGGGCAGTCTGCGGTCGGACCTCAGTCCGGTGATCGCCGCCGCCTCCAGCCTGCTGGTCGGGCTGACGCTTGCCCTGATGGTGATGACGGCGCTGCTGCAGCGAAAGTTCCGGACATGACCCACCCTTTCCTCTCCATCCGCAATCTGCGCAAGGCGTTCGGGGCGATCGTCGCCGTGCACGACGTCACGCTGGACATTCCCAGGGGCGAGTTCCTGACCTTCCTCGGGCCCTCCGGTTCGGGAAAATCGACGACGCTCTACGCGATCGCCGGCTTTCAGGACCCGACTTCCGGCGATGTCTTGCTGGAAGGAAAATCACTGCTTGCAGTGCCTTCGCACAAGCGCAACATCGGCATGGTCTTCCAGCGCTACACGCTGTTTCCGCATCTGACGGTGGCCGAAAACGTCGCTTTTCCGCTGCGGGTTCGCCGCCGGCCGGACGCCGAGGTGAAGAAAAAGGTCGCCGACATGCTGGCCCTGGTGCGGCTCGAAAGCTTTGCCGGGCGCTTACCCGGCGCGCTGTCGGGCGGCCAGCAGCAGCGCGTCGCGCTGGCCCGGGCGCTGGCCTACGATCCTCCGATCCTTTTGATGGACGAGCCATTGTCGGCGCTCGACAAGAAGCTGCGCGAGGAAATCCAGGGCGAAATCCGCCGCATCCATCGCCAGACCGGCGTCACCATTCTCTACGTCACCCACGATCAGGAAGAGGCGCTGCATCTGTCGGACCGGATCGCCCTGTTCAAGGATGGCCGCATCGAGCAGACCGGCACCGGCGAGGATCTCTATCTCAGGCCGGCGACCGACTTCGTCGCCGGCTTCATCGGCAATTCGAATTTCCTCGCCGCCGAACATCTCGACACCACCAACGGCACGACAACGATCCGCATGACAGACGGTTCGGTCATATCCGGAGTGAGGCCCAACGGCACGTTCGGCAAAGGCCAGAAGACCAGGCTGATGATCCGGCCCGAAGCCTTTAGCATGGAGCGGAGCCCGGCGTGCGCGGAGCTGAATGTCGAGATCGTCGATATCGCATTTTACGGCGAGCGCCGGCGGATCGTCGCGCGCACCCCCGCTGGACAGGAGGTTGACATCAGGCCGACCTCCGCCGCCATGCAATCGCAGGGTGTGTCGCCCTGCAGCCGGCAGGTCTTTTTCGATCCGGCGGCGGCGTTCCTGTTTCCGGCTTGACTAAGCCGCGGTGGATCGCCGCCATCCAACGCTTCGCAGCGATGGAGGCGTGCTTAGGACAAGTTGTGGTTCGGTCCATCATCAGCTTCGTCGGCAAGCGCGTAACGTGTTCGACACTACCGGCGGCTGATTGGATGGCGGGGGGCAGCTCCTCTGTCCATTGACAGTCGTCATGCTCGGTTGGAAGATGAAGAAGGTCAGCGGCGATAGCCATACGGGAAGGCAATGGTCCAACCGCCAGATACCGGACACCATCCTGGCAGCGTCGTCGCGGTCATCGTCATTTGTTTGATCATCGTTGCTTTGTTCTTCATAGGCTTCAGATACTCAAGGCCGGGCCAGGGTACTCTCGTTATTCCTGGCGGTACGCAGCAGCAACCGTAAATCCGACCCCCTGGCGCTGATGCGGAGCGGTTCTCAGCCTGCCAAAGTGCCCCTGCGGGACTGGGGGACGCCGCAGAAAGGTCCGGTGCTTCGCAGCCGGTCTTTTGCATCCGCCGCGGCATTCCTTTCCCACCCAAACAACCAGCCTGGCCGGTGTGAGGTCGATCATACTTGGAGACGACGAGCCCTTCATCCACCAGGTACTAGGTCGTGAACCCATAAATGGGAATGAGGGAGATGGGTGAAAAGCGATCGTTGCGTCGTTTGACAGATCGCGCATATTGTCGAGGAATGACTGAACTCGCA